>JBBITV010000230.1:0-6506 GCA_037440585.1 Chloroflexota bacterium | reverse complement strand
ACTCTCCCGGATATGTTCTTATCAGCGTTGGGTTGCTTGGGTTAGTTAGGTCAAAAGCGTAAAACCCACTTGGGCCTGCCGCGTAGAGAACATTTTCACCAACCCCAAGTCCGTAAACATTTACGTCGATCTGTCCTGCTTCAACCGGGACACGAGGGTTTACCAAACAAGAGGCCGGGTTTGGCCCGGCCTCTTGTGTTTTTGTTACTCGCGGTTTTTCTTGAAGTACTCAAGGATGATATTGGGCAGTGTGTCACATGTCTGTAAAAGAGCGGGACCAGCCCAGGCTGTCCGCCTGGCGGGCATCGAGATGCGCCTGAACTTCAGACTGCGGATGACCGCGTAGAACATTAACAAACAACTCGTTTCGTTGCGGAAGGCCGCCGCCATTTTGTGACTGCGTTTCTTGACCTCCCCAAACAGCCGCTCGATGACGTTGGTCGTACAAATCATCCGCTAGAAAAACGGGATGCGGCGGGCAATGAACCCGCCGCATCCTCTTTCTTGGCCTTGTGTTCTCCTCTCATTCTCCGGCGTTGCGATTGTCTATCGCTGGATAGTTTTCACTTCCCTTCCCCCATGCGTGATGGATGAGGCTCCGAATATATCCGTGCCAGGAGTTGACATTATCGGAAATAAGCCTCGAGGCGCGAAGTGCTCTCGTCTACATCTCCAATCTGAGTACTGACCACTGAATTATCGCCCCCATACGCATTGGGCGCGTATCCGTGAGCATGATAGTCATTGACCCACTGTGTGCCGTCCAGCAAATAGCGGAACTCATACTCACGGTTGGCCTCGAGCTCCAGCGAGATGTGCCAGTTCGGATTGTGCTGGTCCTGGATTAGCGGATGGGACGCTTGGTTCCAGCCGTTGAAATCACCCACCAGGTGGACACTGTCCGCCCAGGTGGATTCCGGCAATTCAAAAGTCACCCGGACTCGGTTGCATCCAGGCAGCCGTCGTTGTGTGATCATCTGTAGCTCCGCAAGGATCCGTATGCGGTGGCGGGATGGGTGGGAGAGTGCCGCGTCTACTGAGCACAGGTGTGCTGCCTGCGGCATGACGTTCAGTACGGAGCACGAACTGACCGAGCACGAGAAGATACATCCTAAGTGCAACATCTGTGGCACGGCATTCCCTACGGAGAGCGAATTGATCAAGCATATGCAGAGTCACGGAACTCCGTAGCAACAGGGCCATGCTCAAACCGAGGGCGCCGATCCGCCGCTTTGACATCTTTGCCGAGTACCATCGCCAGAAGGCCATCCTGGATGGCCTGCCGCGCGACGAGGCCAAAGGCTACGGCTTGTGGCTGGCCAAGGTGGTCGCTGCGCGCCGCTTCGGGCGCTCGCTGCTGTCACAGCCACCGTCGAAGGTGCGCGAGATGGCACCGCGTGAACCGGAGGAAGAGGAAGCCATAACCAAGGAGGCCGGAAGGCATGGCCGCCAAGTACGGCGCCATCTTCTCCCGCCCCGGCAACGGCATCAGCCACTTCGCGCACCTCGAGCGCTTCGACACCCCGGGCGAAATCCTGCTAGGCGCAGACAGCCATACGTGCACCGCCGGGGCGATGGGCATGCTAGCCATTGGCACGGGCGGCATGGAAGTTGCGGCGGCCATGGCTGGCCATCCGTTCTACGTCCAGATGCCTAAGGTGGTGAAAGTGTGGTTGACGGGACAGTTGGCCCCCTGGGTCGCAGCGAAAGATGTGATTCTCGAGTTGCTCCGGCGCTTAACAGTCGCGGGCAGCATCAACCGCGTGCTGGAATACACTGGGCCCGGCGCTGAGACGTTGAGCGTTTACGAGCGCGCCACGATTTGCAACATGACGCAGGAGTTGGGCGCGACCTCAGGCCTGTTTGCCAGCGACGCGCAGACCCGAAAGTTTCTGAGGGCGCAGGGCCGCGAGTCTGATTGGCGTGAGCTTGGCCCGGACGAAGATGCGACCTATGATGAGGTCGTCGAGATTGACCTGTCCCAATTGGAGCCACTCATCGCCAAACCGCACAGTCCCGACCACGTGGTGCCCGTGTCTGAGGTGGCCGGCACCCCGGTACGACAGGTGGCGTTTGGCTCGTCAGTCAACTCCGGCTATATGGATTTGATACGGGTGGCGCATATCTTGCGCGGGAAGCACGTAGCGCCAAATGTATCGGTCACGCTTTCGCCAGGATCGCGGCAGATCTTGATCAACCTCGAGCAGGCCGGGGCGATGCTGGACATGGCGCTGGCGGGCGTGCGGGGCCTGGAAGTGGCCTGCGGGCCATGTATTGGCATGGGCTTTACCCCGCCTTTCAACGGCGTGAGTGTGCGCACATTCAACCGCAACTTTCCCGGCCGTAGTGGCACGCCCAACGATCAGGTTTATTTGTGCGGCCCCGAGGTCGCGGCGGCCACGGCGCTTAAAGGCGTTATCACCGATCCGCGCGATCTGCAGATGGACCCGCCCAAGGTGCAGGAACCAGACCAGTATGTCATCTACACCGAGGGCTTCATCTATCCGCCTGAAGATAAGAGCCAGGTGGAAGTGTATACCGGGCCGAATATCAAACCCGTGCCGCTTTGCCTATCGCGATCCAACCTTCTATGCTCGTGCCGTCGAGAGAGGTGTAAGAGGGTGTCTGATCGGTGCCATTTCTTCTCCCATGCTCTTTTGTTCTCGTCTACGCGCTTGAGTCGTAGGCTGCAAGGAACGCTTTCAGCGCCTCGTACTCCTCACAGCAGTCGGCGCACATATCCAGGTGATGCCGTACCAGGGGCAACAGCTCATGCACGTCTTCACCGGCGCGCTCCAGCTCTACGAAGCGATCGATCAACTCGTAGACCTCGCCGCAGTCGAGTTCGTGATCGCGCGTGGCGAAGATCTTCTGTGCCATTGTCTGTGTCAGTTCTGTATCGCCGGCCATCCCCGATCCTTCTAGCCTCTGGTTCGCAGTTATTCAGACACATCTTTGACAGTCCGAATTCAGGCGATCTTACCCACCCGTCTCGAAAGCTGTCATGAAGTCCTCGACGGTCAAGCCTTGTGCCAGTAGTCGCGCCTTCAGGCGCTTGCGCGCGTCGTGCATCAGTTTGTACAGGGCATTGCGGTTGGTGCCCAACTGCTTCGCTAGCACATCCAATGGCACGCCCTCGGCCATTAGCGCCATCATTGCCATCCGCTGCCGGTCGGTCAGCTCTTCTCGAATGACCTGATTCAAGGTGGCCATCAGTTGGCTGCGCTCTCCTTCGGCGGCCGGGTCTGAGAAACCTCCCGAAGTAGCGAGGAAGGGCGGTTCAAATTCACCTTCCTGGGTGAGCTCCTCCAGAGACCAGTGGGCCCACCGTTTGTGTCGCAGCTCGTTGATGGCCAGGTGGAGCGCCACCTTGGCTGCCCAGGTGGTGAACTGGCTCTCCCCTCGGAAGGTATTCAGCTTGGTCTGGATGAGCAGAAGCGCATCCTGAGCGAAGTCTTCGGCCATCTGGCTGTGCTCGTCCGGGCTGAGGTTGGCGAAGTCGGAGCGGGTGGTGAGATAGGCGCGGAGCCCCTTGAGCAGGTAAGCGCGCAGGTCGCTCAGCGCGGCGCCCTGGCGCGGGCCGCTCGCCTGCAAGTCAGATAGCCATATCTCGTTCGTTCGCTGCATCATGAATCGTACACTCTGGTTAATATCAGAACCGATTATGCGAAATTCACTCCCTCTCCCACAGGGAGAGGGAGTGAATTTCGCATAATCGGTATTAGACTAACCCTGGGTGAGCAACCGGTCTAGCCACTGGCTGACGGCGGTCTTGCCTGGCCAGCCGGGAAAGGTCTGCACAAGCTTGCCGTTCTTGTCGAAGAGGGCAAAGGTCGGGGTGCCGCGTACCCGGTATTTCTGCAGAATGCTCGGCTGAGTCCGATCCACATCCATGTGGACGACAGCCACTCGCCCCTGATACTCGTCCTCCAGCCCACGCACGGTGGGCTTAATGCTCTGGCAGATCGTTCACCACGCTGCACCGAACCAGACCAGCGCCGGTTGTCCGAGCTGGCCGGCTTCAGCCCGGGCAAGATCCTGCGGCTCATGCAGCTCACCGTTCACGACGGCCTCTGAACCCTCGCCGCTCACGGACCGCGCATCTAATGCTGTAACCTGCCCTGCGCTGGACGTTGTAGTGTTGGGGGCCACGGTGCGTTCGACGACGAATGCTACGACGAGGGCCAGCAAGAGTCCCATCGTCCCCAACGCGAGCCAGCGCGCTACGTTACTCTTCGAGGGTGCTTGAGACTGCAATTTCAATTCGTCGTGCCTGGATTTCGTGGCCATCTTCATCTCCCTTCCGTTCAAGACTACACCCAGTATACACTGGTTTAGCGCCTGGTTCAGTAGTGACGATTACCATTATCGAATTAGTTTGAATCTGCGTAAGATATCCGCCTCCTCACCTTCTCTAAGCCCTGAAGCTCAATCAAGCAACCGAGAGGAAATCATCATGGCTGAGACCCACGAAACCATCATCGTCTACGGCACGACGTGGTGCCCAGATTGCAAACGCTCCAAGCAGTTCCTCGGGGAACAGCGCATCCATTACCGTTGGGTGGACATCGAGCAGGACTCTGCAGCAATGACCTACGTCGAGGAGGTCAATCAGGGCAAGCGGATTGTCCCGACCATCGTTTTCCCGGATGGCACGATCCTGGTGGAACCCTCGAATGCCGAGCTGGCTAAGAAGCTGGGGCTCGCCACCCGGGCCCAGCGCACCTATTACGACGTGATCATCGTTGGTGGGGGACCGGCCGGACTAACGTCGGCTCTCTACACCGCCCGCGAAGGGCTGGATACGCTGGTCATCGAAAAGAGCGCGCCGGGCGGCCAGGTGAGCGCCACCCAGATCATCGACAACTTCCCCGGTTTCGACGAAGGCGTCAGCGGTGACGAGTTCGCCCGGCGGATGACCAACCAGGCCCGGCGCTTTGGGGTGGAGATCCTCCAGGCCCAATCGGTAACCGGCTTACGCACCAACGGCCAGTATCGCGAGGTGTTGACCGCCGATGGCAGTTGCTACGCCGCCCCGGCCGTCCTCATTGCCACCGGCGCGCGCTACCGGCGCTTGAGCGTGCCGGGCGAAGAGGAGCTCATCGGAGTCAACGTACACTTCTGTGCCACCTGTGACGGAGCGTTCTACAAGGGTAAGGAGGTACTGGTCATCGGGGGTGGCAACAGCGCCTTCGAAGAAGGCCTGTTTCTGACCCGGTTTGCCAGGCACGTGACCATCGTGACCCACGGACCCGAAGTCAAGGCCAGCCGCATCTTGCAGGAGAATGTGGCCGGGCGAGAGGACATGACCGTCATCACCCATCACACTGTGCAGGAATTCGTCGTGCGCGATGGGCGACTGGCGGCCGTGAGGGTGCTGGACCGGGCGACGGGCCGGGTCAAGGAGTGGCACCCTGACGGGGTGTTCGTATTCATCGGTATGAGCCCCAATAGCGACTTCCTGCCGCCGGAGATCGAGGTCGATCGCCTGGGCTTCGTCATCACGGACAGGACTTTGCAGACCACCATGCGGGGTGTGTTCGCCGCGGGCGATGTGCGGGTGGGTGCAACCGCCCAGGCGGCCTCGGCCGCGGGTGAGGGTGCCACAGCCGCCCTGATGATCCGCCAGTACCTGAAGTCTGTACCCGCTTAGCACTACCAAACGAATAAAGGAGATGAATTCATGAACATAATCGGAGCAGTTGCTGCCGGGTTGATCGGCACGGCCATCATGACGATGCTGATGTATAGCGCGCCGATGATGGGCATGCCCAAGATGGACATTATGGGCATGTTGGGTACGATGGTCACGCCCAGGAAGGAGACAGCCACCGGGCTGGGCCTGGTGATCCACTTCATGATGGGCGTCATCTTTGCCCTCATCTATGCCTTCCTATGGCGCCTGGGCATTGGCAGCGCCACGTGGCTGTGGGGGTTGATCTTCGGTGCCGTGCACGGGGTCATCGCCATCGTCATGATGCCTATGATGCTGCGCATGCATCCGCGGCCGCCCGTGATCGCCAGCGGCCCGATGACGATGGCCGGCCAGTTGATGGGCCACCTGGTCTATGGCCTGATCGTAGCATTGGTCTACGCCGCTTTGTGACCGGTCGTCTGATATGGAGTGCAGACTTTAGTCTGCTGGTCGCTTCCGGGGCAAGCTCTCAAGCGGACTAAAGTCCGCACTCCTAGTTTTTTTCGGATAGCGTCAAGTAATGGGCGACGAGATTGGCGACACCACGGCCTGATCACCGCCGTGCACGCCCATAAGCGAGCCCAGGCGCGGATGGAAACGTGAGAGCGTGAGAGAAGGCAAAGTCCAATGGCGCTAACTTTCTGTTCGGAGTCGAGGTATAGCCGGCCAAGCGCCAGGCTAAAAGCCCTGCGCTGAGAGAGCAAAGCCCTACGGGCTAACCTCCAGCCCCGAAGGGGCTTCGCTCTTTCAGCCCATGGCTTCAGCCCTGTGTTTTACCCACATTTCCAAACAGTTTGGGGCGAACTAGACG
>JBBITV010000229.1:0-6590 GCA_037440585.1 Chloroflexota bacterium | reverse complement strand
TCATGTACATGGCGCCCTATGTGCCTCACAGTCCGGCGACACCCGCCCCGCGTTACCAGGACGAGTTTCCCGGCGTGCAAGCGCCGCGCCCACCTTCATTCAACGAAGCCGACGTCAGCGACAAGCCTGAATGGGTGCAACGCCTGCCGCTATTGAGCACCCGGCAGATTGCCAAGATCGACGCTTCCTACCGCAAGCGGCTACAGTCGATGCTGGCGGTCGAGGACCTGCTCGCCAGCCTCATCTTGACATTGCGGGCCACGGGGGAACTGGACCAGACGTATATCTTCTTCACCTCGGATAATGGCTTTCACCTGGGCGAGCACCGGATGCCTTCGGGCAAGACCACTGCGTTCGAGGACGACATTCGCGTGCCTCTGATCGTGCGTGGACCAGGGGTGCCGGCTGGCCAGGTGTTGGAGCACCTGGCGGGCAACATCGATTTTGCGCCAACCTTCGCGGCCCTGGCCGGTGTTCGCGCTCCCGAGTTTGTGGATGGTCGCTCCCTGGTTCCTCTGCTCATGAGCAGCCCGCCCGCGGCGGACGCCTGGCGCCGGGCTTTCCTGGTGGAGCATGGGGTCTTGAATAAGCGCAGCCGGCAGGCTGGCAGCGATGTGGAAAAATCACCTCAGCCGGCCGAGGTCCGCCAGGAGACGCCGGCTGGCCTGCTCGAGCCGGAAGATACGTTGGACGAAGCGCTGTCCGCGAAACCGCGCCAGGGCATTCCTGAGTTCCAAGCCCTGCGCACGAAGAACTTCAAGTACGTCGAGTACGCCACCGGAGAGCGTGAGCTGTACGACCTGCGCACCGACCCGTACGAACTGCAGAACCTGCAGGCGACAGCCGATCCCGTGCTCCTCGCCAGGCTCTCGGCGTGGCTGGAAGAGCTGCGCCACTGTGCTGGAGCAAGTTGCCGTGACGCAGAAACGCCATGACCTTCATTGATTGGTCATGTTTATGCCTTCATTGATGCCCCTTGATGGATGCCCCTTGATGCAGGAACATCGCCGTCGCTTCGTCAACCGCCTCCACCTGCTGCTGGATCAGGGTCTCCATATCCGGTTCAGTCCAGTTCAGGCTGGCAAAAACTGCCTCATCCAGCGGGTAACATAGACCTTCCCACCCCAGTCCGATCCCGGCCATGAGCGCACCTGCATCGGCGATGTGAACGAAGCCGACCAGGTCGGGCTCGCTCGCCGCTGTGCTGGGGCGATGGTGCAGCGCGATGGCCTCGCACAGTGACTCGGGCAGGTTCCATTTAGAAGCAATATAGCCGCCGATCTCGGCATGGTCATGCCCGGTCAATTCACATTCCATCTCAGTGAAGGACAGCCCCTGCTCCCGCATCGTGTTCCACCTTTCCTGCCAACGCATGTCGGACCGGAGGAACTTGTCGAGAACCAGTTTGCCGATGTCATGCAGCAAACCGGCAATAAATGCTCGATCCAGGGCAGAGTAGTTACGTTGTCGCGCGACCCAGCGCGTCCCGGAGGCCACTGCCACGGAATGGCGCCAGAGATCACCGCGCTTCAGGCTGTAACCAGCCACCTGGCGGTTGAGAAGATCGCTCACGGACGCTGCGACGATCAATTCCCGCACTGTCATCAAGCCCAGATATACGATCGCCCGGTCCAGTGTCGCTACCTGGTAGCGCAGTCCATAAAATGCGGAATTGGCCCAACGGAGTATGCGCCCGGCGAGCGCCTGATCCAGGCTCAGCACCCTGGAGAGATCAGTGATGCGGCAGCGCGGATTGTCGATGAGTTGGAGGGCTTTCATGGCCACCTGGGGCAGCGGGGGCAAATGATCGGTTTGCTGCAGGAGCGTCTCAAGCTCGACCTGAGGCATGGTGGCTCAACCTCATCTCTGTTCGTAGTGCGCGCTTCAGCGCGCTGAAGCGCGCACTACGAACCGTGGTGATCACTTATTCGTATATCGGCCAATTGCCCCCTCACTTGAGCCTGGCCTGCGTGCGTTGGAATCGGAGCGGAGTTCCCCAGCCGCGCGGCGGCCATCGCCAGCCCGGCGAACAGCCAGAACAGGGTGACCGCGTGGGGGAAGTCCATGTTCAGGAAATAATGGTCAAAGACGCCGCCGACCATTGCGCCGAGCAATGCGGCCGTAGCGCCCAGCAGGAT
This sequence comes from Chloroflexota bacterium, assembly GCA_037440585.1. Lineage (GTDB taxonomy): Bacteria > Chloroflexota > Anaerolineae > Epilineales > JBBITV01 > JBBITV01. Next base: position 4,452 of record JBBITV010000229.1, on the reverse strand, counting down.
CGGGCCCACTGCGCTATCGGCCATACGCCGCCAGGCGAGGATTGCCTGGGTGAAGAAGATGGCCATTGTCACCAGGAAGACGGTCAGCCCCACCAGGCCCATCTGCTCGGTGAGGAGCAGGTAGAAGCTGGAGACGCCCAGGTAGAGGTCGATGTCCGGCGTCCCGGCAAACCCGACGCCGAACCAGGGGTAGCGGCTGATCAGGCTCAGGGCATCTTTGTACTCGCCGAAGCGCATCTTGGTGGCCAGATCCTGGCCCTGGAGGCCCTCGGCGAAGTGGCGCACGTAACCCTGGGTCCAGGGCAGTATCAGGATCAGGACCATCCCCAGGGCGATCCAGACCAGTAACGGCCGGTAACGCAGCATTCCGACAAACGCCAGCGACACTGCCAGGCTGACGAGGGCGGTACGGGAGATCGTCAGCAACAGGGCCACGCCCATCACAGTCGCCATCGGAATCAGGAAGCGGCGTGGTAAGAGTGGCCGCGCGGCAAAGATCTGCGTGGCCGTGAGTGCCGTGACCAGGAGCAGTAGCCCGCCAAAAGCGTTGGGATCGGTGGACGTGCCGATGGCGCGCTCTCCCAACTGGGGATTGTTTTCGACGTAGCGCAATTGCACGCTATAGTTCAAATAGCGCAGCGGCGACAGCAGTTGCAGGGCGAGGGGGTCCGGCAGCAGCCACAGGACGACGCCGATGGCAGCAGCGATAAAGCCAGCCACGATCAGCACGCGCGTTGCTCGTGTAAGCTGCTCTTGCGTCTCGAGCACGTTGACCACCACGAAGAAGGTGCCGATGGCCAGCAGCAATTCAGCGAAGTGACGTAGGGTGTCCCGTTCCAGCGTAGCGTATGAGAGTCCGTTAACGAAGGCGAATGTCGCCAGGCCCATGAAAACGACGACGGGTAGCGCGAGCGGCGTGCCAACCAGCGCCACCTGCCGCCGGGTCGCCACGCGCACCAGCCAGACGCCGACCAGCATCAGGGTCGCCAGATCGAGGAAGGTGGGATTGAAACCGACGTTGAGCGGAAGGGCGGCGAATGGTAGAAGCGTCGTCACACCCATGACACCGTACAGTGCCAGTTGGGCGTTTTGCAGCAGCAACAGAGTCGCGACCAGGCCGATGAATGCCGCAAACGCGACCACAGGTTTGCCGAAGACGATCAGTGCGCCGGCCAGCAAACCCGCCAGCACGCAGTAAATGAGCAGGGGAGCGGAGAAGCCAGGGAGCAGGGGTGAAACCATCTCCCCTGCTCGATTGCTTCCCTGCACCCCTGCTCCCCTAACGCGCGGTCGTGCGGCAGAATCAGATTCGTCTTGTAGCCGATCTGGGCCGCGCGACCGCGCGTTACTGCTCTCCTGCATCTCCATTTAGCTCCGGAACAGAACAAACACACCAGTAACAATGATGAGGACGCCGAATACACGCGTGAGTGTTATTGTCTCATTGAGGAAGATGGCTGACAGGATGACGACGAGGACGTAACCCAGGCTAAGCATCGGGTAGGCCCAGCTCAGATCGACACGGGAAAGAACTGCCAGCCAGAAAATTGAAGCGCCGAAGACCAGCACAAACCCGGCAAGGACGAAGGGGTTGGTGAACGTGCGGAACAGGGTGGGAATCAGCGTCTCCGGGTGCAGCGACATAACTCCGAGCATAGACATCCCACGTTTCAGCAACAGCTCGCCGGCGTTGGTCATGACGATAGCGATCAACAATAATACGAACGCCTGAATTTGCATAATAGGGTGTCTCCTCTGGGTCATTTCCGGGCTAAGGCGATCACGGACAGGCCGTAAGGCAGATCGAATCGTTTCAAGAGGCGGGCTTCCAGCGCCAGCACCTTGACCAGCCAGCTATCCCAACTCCTAGATGCCAGGTCAGGGTCGTGGGCATCCGGGCTTTCGAGGCCCAGCGTGGATTCGACCAGACGCTTGGCTGCCGCAACCGGAAATAGGATTGTGTTGGCGTAGGTGAGCCGCTCCACCTGGAGACCAGCCGCCTGCAGCTTGCGTCGCAACTCCCGGGCTGAATAGCGCCGTTGGGTGTGTACGGCATGATCGTGGCGGCCGCGCAGGAGGTTGTAGGCAGGTTCCCGGATCATCACCCACCCTCCTGGTCGCAGGACGCGGCCCATCTCAGCCAGGACCTGGACATCGTCGGTGATGGCACGGTGGTAGAGCACGTCAAAACAGGTGACGAGGTCAAAGGTGTTGTCATGAAACGGCAGCGCCTCGGCCGTCGCCTGGACCACGCCGGGTAGCTCCCGCAGCCGGCAGTATGCCAGCGCTTCAGCGGACATATCGATCCCGACGGCCTGGGCGTATTCGTTGAATTGCGCCAGCATCCCCCCGGTTCCGCAGCCGACGTCGAGGATACGTGTGCGTACGGGTTGGCGCGGGATGCTGCCGTTCAGCATCGCCCACGTAATCCTCTGCATGCCGACGTACCACCAATGGCTGTCTTCACTTTCGAAGATTTGTGCGTAAGCTTCTGGATTCACCTTACTAGAGCGACCGCAGCAACTCTTCAACTTCATCGCCGCCCGGCGCATAGAATGGGCAGCCTTCCATGCAGTTTTTGGGATTGTCGAGCTCGATGAGCTTGGCCGAACAGACCGCGTAAACTTCCACTTTCTGAAACAGGCCAAAACTGCGGCCAACTTTCGCCTCCAACACAAGATGCTTGCAGGGATTAGCCTCGAGGATGCCGGGCACGGCACACTTGCCGCACAGGCCAATGTGCCACGGCTCGGAATTCGGGTTGCGCTCGATCAGCCGGCAGGCGCGCTTTGTCGCCTGGCGGTAGGAATCCTCGTGGTAGAATTTGCAGTCGACGGCTGGCCCCGCACCTTTATCCGACAAGGACACCGCTCCCCGCATAAAGTGGCTTGACGAGCCCAAGCCGCAAGGCCAGCCGATTGACATCATACGCCGGCTGTCCCGATGCGGCCTTAGTACGCTCCACCTCTCCCAGCACGTCCAGCACCGCTATTACCCGCTCGCGACCGGCGTCGGTTTGGACCATCTCACGCGGGGTTTTGCCGCCCCACGCGGCGACGGGCGTTTCTGTCCAGCGGGCATAGTACTGGTCCAACGTGCCCGTGATGATCCCCGCCTGCATCTGCCGCACGATCTCCCGTGCCTCAGCCGAGGCATCGACGCTGGCCGGGGTCTCGATTACGCCTTGCGGCGCCAGCTCAGGTAGCAACTTTTCGACAATGAAATGGTTGACCAAATAGCCGGAGTCACGCAAAAAGTCAGGCCACTTGCGCCCGTAATGGCGTTCCTGGTAGGCACGGTAGCGTAGCTCGACGAAGCCCTTTAGCTCGTCCTCTGTCTCTGGTGAAAGGGAGAACGCCACGCCACGAACGAAATAGGACGGACTACTCCGGGTGACCAGGCGGCCGTGGAGTAACGGCATTGGGCCAGCATCCGGCAGGTCCAACCGGGCCAGCGCTTCAGCTTTCTGGAAGATATCCTGCAGGCGCACCCGCCCATTCGGAGCGCGGCCGATCACCCTGTAGACGCTGAGATACGCCGCACGCCAGGTATCCAGAACGCGCTGCTCTGCCGCGTCGAGCTGATCCTGGCTCTCTTGGGCAAACAAGTCGATGATGCGCTCGCGACTGGCTGCGCTCAGGTGATCGTGGAGGAAGTAGTCCATGAAACGCAGGCGGTGGATCTCCTCCATTGACTCTACCTGATCCTTGCTTAAACGCCCGTTCCAGAATACTTCCAACGCAGCTATGAAGTCCGGAATAAAGCGCCGGTCGGTCCCGAATTCCCAGAGCTTTATGCTCAGGCTGTTCTGGACCGCTGGCGGCTCAGATGTGGCGAGCTCCCGCACCTGATCGGCGCGCATGTGGCAATGCTTGTATTTCTTGCCGCTACCGCAGTAGCAAGGATCGTTTCTGCCGATCTTGGCCATGCTTAAGTGTCCTCAGTCCAGATTCTCAAAGATCCCGGCAGCCCCCATGCCGCCGCCAATGCACATCGTCACCATCCCATAGCGTGACCGGCGCCGCCGCATCTCGTTGATCAGTTGCACCGTTAGCTTGGCACCCGTTGCACCCAGCGGGTGACCCAGGGCAATCGCCCCGCCGTTGACGTTCACCTTCTCCTCGTCCATCCCTAACTCACGGATCACCGCCAGAGCCTGGCTGGCGAACGCCTCATTCAGCTCGATCAGGTCGATGTCGGCCAGGGTCAGGCCAGCAAGTTTCAGGGCCTTGGGCACCGCCTCTACCGGGCCGATGCCCATGATCTCTGGCGGAACGCCAGCTACGGCAAAGCTGACGAAACGCGCCAGGGGCTTGAGCCCGAGTTTTTCGGCCCGCTTCCGCTCCATGACAACCACGGCTGCCGCCCCGTCGCTAGTCTGCGACGAATTCCCGGCGGTGACGGTGCCCTCGGCGTGGAACACCGGCTTCAACGCCGCCAGCTTGTCCAATG
>JBBITV010000228.1:0-6606 GCA_037440585.1 Chloroflexota bacterium | reverse complement strand
GTTTTCTCTATCTTGATGCTGGGCGTCACGACCGTGGTCTGCTCGCTGTCCTCGTTGTTGCTCAGGTTCGGATCCGAGGTGAATGAAATCAATTCATCGGCCGGCCGTTGATGAACAGCCGCTGGCTCAGGATATTCTGCAACCCATTCCAGACCACCAGATATTCGACTCCAGGTGACCAGGTATTCGCGTAAGTTGGGGTTGAAAACTAATGATGACAATCCGGCTGGCAGCCAAGGCGGGGACGGTGGCGGCCACTATCAGCAGAAAAACAAAAATTGCGGTCACGAACAGGCCACACTGCGAGCCGTACATGGGGACCACTGGTAGAGCAGGAGGGCCTTGGGGCATGAGGCCTGAGATCATTTAGTTCTCCTAGGAAAGAAACGCGCAGGAACCCGGCCAGGCTCAACTTCACTTCACAAAGAAGTATAGGCCCGATTTTACATCTTTCCTAACAATATTTTCGAGATCAAGATACGGCTAAGTGCACTTATTATTGAAGCGTGCGTCGAAACCTCTCCTCGTGACGCCGGATATGTGCAGATTCTGACCGGTTTTCCACACGACCTGGTTGTTCAGCCTTAAGATCCGGCCCCAATAGCCGAATAATCAATTTGATCTATATCTGATGGGCATTGGAGGTACGAAACCGGTCCCTGAAATCGTCGTATTAGTATAGAGCGATCTTCACGCACGTGCTCCTGTTTCCCTACGTTTGCCTGACGTTTCACGTGCGTTTGTCAGCCGTTAGCCAAAGACCAGCCGGATGACCATTTCTCCGGTTCTGGTCAAGTTATAATGGGGGCGACTCGAGGGTAGCCACATGCTCACACAACGCTATTTTCGACTATGGTGGATAGCCGTCCTGTTGGCAGCGGCTGGCGTGGGCGCCAGCATGACTTTGCCGCGCAACGCAACCCAGGCCACCATGCCGGACAGGATTATCGAAAAACCGGTAACCAAGCCGGACTTATTCAGGACTATTGTTTCATATATCGACAGCGAGCGGGAGGATGATCCCCTCGTCCAGGTGAGGCCCGGCATCTGGGCCAAGCGCAGTAACGTCGAAGGGGTCTTGATTAACGGGACCCGCTACTATTACGCGCTCCTGCCCCACGCCTCATTTGATCCGCTCAGCCGTGGCGAGGTTTCCCTGGACGACATCCAAATCGTCCAGGAGATCAGCGAAGGTGACTTCACCATCGTCATTTACACGATCCGCCCCGCACCCGGCACGGCTTAGTTCCCTCTGTAGCGAGCGCTCCGTCATCCTGGTTTTACTGGGCACTTTGCTGCTTGTTGGCTGTAGCTCGACAACGCCAGCCACGCTCGGCGGGACAACGGTTCCAGGCCCGGCTGGTACCGCCCGCCCGGCCGGACGTCCTGTCCACCCAACCCCGTCGTCCGCCAGCCAGGCGCTCATCACCCTGCCTGACTCCCTGGCCTACCCGGATGACCTCAGTCTCGATTTCGCCGGCGCGGCGTTGGCCATCCTGAACCGGCGCGAACTGGCGGGCCTGGCACCAGAACAAGTCCAGCCGGTGTTAGTCCAGGTGGCCAAGAACCGCGGGCTCAGACTCTACGAATTTCGGCCAACTCCAGGCAAGCCCTGGGCAGCCAACGTCGCCGTCGTCGACCAGGCAGGGACGATGCAGCGTTACGTTTTCCGGCACGAGGGGGGACAGTTCCAGGTAGAAATGACCAATGACCAATGACCAATGACCAAATCCCAAAGGGTTGGTCATTGGTCATTGGTCATTGATCATTGATCAATCGTGGATGTCGACTCGGGTGCCGATGTCGACAAAGCTGAATAGCAAGCCGGCGTCGCGGGTGTTCAGTACAATGCAGCCGAAGGAGACGGGCCGGCCCAGGTAGCCGGCCCACAACATTTGTCCCTTACGATCGATGGGCAAAGCGTGGAAGCCATTCTCTGTCGTGCCGGCCCAGTAGATACCCAACCAGTAAGGCATCTTGAGCCCAAGGCCGCTTGAATACGCCAGCGGGATCTTATCCAGGATCTGGAAGGTTCCCCGGCGGGTGTCATAGCCGGGGATGCCAGTCGAGACCACGAATTTATATACGAGCCGGTCCCCCTGCCAGGCATAGACCCGCTGTGCCGAAATGTCCACCTCCACCCGTTTCGGCCCAGAAACAGACACATCCGCCAGGCGGATGCTGGCCGGGATGCGGAGCTGCTGGCCCACATAGATGAGCGACGGATTGTCTAGGCCGTTAGTCTGCGCCAGGCTCCACACAGTAGTCCCCAAACGCATAGCAATCGACGCGAGCGTATCGCCGGCCTGGACGACGTAAGTGGTAGCCGCCGCCGGATTAGGCCGGTTCTGGTTGAGTACAGGCCCGTCGGCCCCAGGTAGCGCCAGCGCCTGGCCGGGTGCGATTAAGTCCGGTGATGGTAGGCCATTGGCATCCACCAAAGCGCCAACACTTACCCCCAGGCGCAAAGCGATCGCTGCCAGCGTATCGCCGGGCTGGACGATGTAGAGCCCATTAGCGCGATCCAGGCTGCTGGTAGTTTCAGCATTGCTCGTCGGGATCTGCAATCGTTGCCCAACCCAGATGAGCTCTGGGTTAGCCAGCTCGTTGGCACGGATGATCGCCGTTATGCTGCTGCCATGCCTGGCTGCGATATCGCCCAGGGTTTCGCCCGCCTGGACCACGTGAACCACGCCCGGATCGTCTGGCGGCGTTGCCCAGGCTGTAGCTGGCGCCCACGCCAGGAGCGACCATACAAGCAGCCCGGCTACAAACGCAACCGCAGTCGTAACGTTATGGGTCACGGTTGACAATGACTCGCACCTCGCACGGGGTCGGGAATTGACCCCGGTTATCGACCGCCGTCAGTTTCAGGATGTACACCCCTTCAGGTAAGGGATCCGTGTTCCACACGGTAAGCTGGCTGTTCGAAATCGGCTCGCGATGGACCGGGTCGATGCTGATCCAGTTAAACGGTACCTCACCCACTCCGTATTCAACCTTGTAGAACTGGAAGTTGTCGATGGCTGCCGTACCGACAATACTAACAATGCCACGAATGTTCTCGTTCATTCGAGGCGATGCGATGGACACACTCGGATTGCATACGGCAGGTTGCAGCGGGGGCGGGGCCGGTGGCCGCGGCTTGGGCCGGTAGGGAGCTGGCGCAGCGCAAGGGATAAAGAGTCTTTGCCCGGCGTAAATCAGGTTCGGGTTTCTCAATTGGTTGCTCGTCATCAGCGTCCACACTGATACGCCGTAGCGATAGGCGATAGATTGCAGGTTATCGCCGTAGCGCACGCCATAATAGGTGCCACAGCGCGCCGGAGGATAATACTGGATCGGGACGACTGGTGGGGGTGGCGGGGCCGGCGCACCTCCACAAATGCGTAGGACCATTCCGACGTAAATCACCGACGGATTGTAGATGTTGTTGTCTGCGGCGATACGGCCGGCGGACACGCCGAAGCGTGCGGCGATGCCGTACAGCGTGTCGCCACGGCGCACCGTATAGTAGGTGCAGCCACCCCAGGCTGCGGCGCTCGCCACGGGGGCCCGTGCCGGGATGATCAGACGCTGGCCAACGATGATCTTGTTGACGTTGGTCAACTGGTTGGCGCGCATAATGACTTCGACGCTGGTGCCGTAGCGCGCCGCAATGCTATATAGATTGTCTCCCCACTCCACGACGTGGGCGAACCCAGACGCCGGGATCTGCGGTGGAGCAGCGCCGGCCACGCTGGCCAGACCCAACGCCAACACAGTCAGAGCCAAGACAACCATTGAACGGAGGATCACTCTGTTCACCATATACCTCCTCCCGCAAGGCCATGTGGCGGGCTGTCCAAACCACCTAATCCGCCCGCCGCTGCCCGATCTCACGATCCTTTAAGAATTGCTCGAAATCCTCACGCCGGACTCGAAAGGCGCGTTCCAACTTAACGGCCTTTAACTTGCCCGTGCGGATATAGCGGCGAACGGTAGCTTCACTGATGTTCAGGTGGTGGGCGATGTCCTCGGTTGTGAGGAACTCCTTGTCTAGCACTCCCGCCCCCCTGCACGTTATGCACGCTATGTACGTTGTGTATCATTATAATACATTCTGCACGTTCTGTCAAGACCCCTAGATAGGGGAAATATTGGGGAATTGAACCACAAGATATAGTGTGGGTTAAGCGTGTACTCTCTGGAGATGAACGAGGAGCAAGGCAATATCGGAGGGGTTAACGCCGGGTAAGCGCGAGGCCTGCCCAACGGTGGCAGGACGGTGGCGCAGCAACCGCTCGCGAGCTTCGTTACGCAGTCCATCGATGGCAGCGAAATCAAAACCAGCGGGGATGGGCCGCTCGTCCAGGCGGCGCATACGGGCGACCTCACGCGCCTGCTGGTTGATATAGCCGGCGTATTTGGCCTCAATCTCCACCTGCTCTGCGGCAGCAGGGTCCAGAGATAGTGGGCCAGGGACGATACTTGTCACCAGACCGTAGGAGACGTTGGGCCGGCACAGGAAGGTCAGCGCATTGACCCCGTCCGTCAGCGGGTCCAGGCCGCGGGCAGCCAGGTGCCCATTGGCCTGGGTTGGACTGATCCAGGTATTCGCAAGGCGAGCCATTTCAGCCGCCACAGTCGTGCGCTTAGCCTCCACCGCCGACGCCCGGGCAGCGTCGACCAGGCCAAGTTGGTATCCGAGAGGCGTCAGGCGCAGATCAGCGTTGTCGGCGCGGAGGAGCAGGCGGTACTCGCAGCGGGAGGTAAACATGCGGTACGGCTCGGTCAGGTCCTTCGTCACCAGATCGTCGCTCATGACGCCAATATAGCCCTGGTCGCGCCCGAGCACGACCGGTCCACGCCCGGCCGCCTTTTGCGCAGCGTTGATCCCGGCCAGCAACCCCTGGGCAGCAGCTTCTTCATAGCCCGACGTGCCATTGATCTGACCCGCCAGGAACAACCCCTCGACGACCTTTGTTTCGAACCAGGCGTGGAGCTGGTATGGCAGCACGTAGTCATACTCGACGCCGTAGCCATAGCGAACGATCTCGGCGCGGGCCAGGGCTGGGATGCTGCGCACCGCCGCCAGTTGAACGTCCCACGGCAGGGCGGTATACAGTCCCTGGATGTACACTTCGCTCGTCGCGTAACCCTCAGGTTCCAGGAACAGCGAATGGCTCGCTATCTGGGGGAACCGGAGCATCTTTTCTTCGATGGAAGGACAGTAACGCGGCGACTCGGCCTCGATCTCGCCGCAGATGACGGGCGAACGCTGAAGATTGTCACGAATGATGCGGTGGGTCTCGGCATTGGTCCGGACAATGTAGCAGGGAACCTGAGGACGCCAGGCGGGCCAACGAGTAATCGGGTAGATAGGATTTATCGGGAGGGTGTAGAGCTCCTCGGGTTCAGGCGGAACGAAACTGAAGTACAGGGGACTGTCGTGGCCGGGCTGTTCGACGGTCTGGGAAAAGTCGATGGTGCGGGCATCGACCCGGGGCGGCGTGTGTGTCTGATGTCGTCCAAGGGCAAAGCCCAGGTCGGCCAGGGAAGTCGAGAGTCGAACGGCCGGCGCTTCGCCAGCCCGCCCGGCCGCCTGTTGAACCTCGCCAGCCAGCGTCCGGCCCTTCAGGAACGTTCCGGTGGTCAGCACCACCGTCCGGCCACGGTAATCTCCCCCCAGTTTCGTCACGACACCCGCCACACGGTCACCGGCCACCAGGATGCCTTCGACCATCGCCTGCTTGAGGTCCAGGTTGGGCGTCTGCTCCAAAGTATGTTTCATGGCCAGAGCGTAGAGGCGTTTGTCGGCATTGGCGCGTGGGGCGCGCACGGCCGGGCCCTTGCTCTCGTTGAGCAGCCGGATGTGGGTGAAGGTGCGGTCGACAGCCCGGGCCATCTCCCCACCCAGGGCGTCGATCTCGCGTACCAGGTGGCCTTTGCCCGGCCCTCCGACGCCCGGATTGCACGGCATCGTGCCCACCAGGTCCAGATTCATAGTCAGAAGTAGCGTCCGCGCGCCCATGCGAGCCGCGGCCAGTGCCGCCTCGATCCCCGCATGTCCCGCGCCGACGACGATCACGTCGTACATATCTTTCCCACCAGCTTACGGTTGGGGATGGTAATGTGCGCTTTAGCACGTCACTGAGGCGCTAAAGCGCCCACTACAAACGGAAAGTATAGCGCAGTGTAGCGGACCGTGCAAAATGGCTCGAAATTATGAAGAAATCGTCATGCTACCCTCTTTCGCTTTTTGCGTTTTTGTGGTACAATGATTACAGTACCAGATACCAGACTCAGTAGATCACGAAAGTGTCACCCCTTCACTGCGTTCAGGGCAGGCTCTGAGCGGAGCGAAGGGTCTCTTCCCAGCGTCACAGAGATTCTTCGCTCCGCTCAGAATGACAAAACCGTGATCTACTGAGACTCAGTAGATCACAATTTGCGCTCGCAACGCGTCCGTGATCCGTCGTAGGGCCGGTCACGGACCGGCCCAGAGCACAAAAGTGGGATCTACTGAGACTATTGCCCGCTGGCAGGCACCCGCTGCCAGCGGGTAGATGGAGGTCCCCCGTGCACCAGCTAACAGAAATGACCCGAGAGTCGAAGCTCGCCCTG
>JBBITV010000227.1:0-6611 GCA_037440585.1 Chloroflexota bacterium | reverse complement strand
TCTCCCTCTGGGAGAGGGTTGGGGTGAGGGTCGAGACCGCAGTTGAGGCAGCAAGACCCTCACCCTGGCCCTCTCCCACAGGGAGAGGGAATCTGCCTCCGCGCTTAAGTTAGCGCCGATGCCCCTGGGGGGAGTGGGGTGAGGTCGAATCGAGCACAGTCAATCTCTCGACAAGGAGGAATTTACAATGAAGAAGTTAGTTGTCTTGTTGGCTATCGTTGGCCTACTGGCAGTGGGCGTCGCGCCTGCCGCCGCCCAGAGCGGCCACAACCACGGCGGCCCCGGACACGGCGGGCCGATGAATGGCTCCACTCTGATGGGGACGGTGAAAGCGGTGGACTCGGGCACCAAAACCTTGACTGTCACGGTTCTGTCCGCCGGTATGGCCCTACGCAACCAGATCGGCAAGGACCTGGCGGTGAATACGACGAATGCCACCCTCTTCTTATACCACATGACGCCCGCCCAGTTCAGTGACCTCAAAGTGGGGGATAACGTGAGCGTCCAGGGTACCCTGGGTACGGACGGCTCGTTGACTGCCCAGCGCGTGACGATCATGGCCCACAACGGCCCTGGCGGGCCTGGACATGGCGGGCCAATGCACGGTGTAGGGCTGATGGGTAGGGTACCCTGAATGCTGATGGCTCCTTCACCGCGCAGCAGGTGATGATCACTTTTTATCGTCAGGCTTTGTACAACTCACCCAGCGGTTTGCCGATGTAGATGTTTTCGCCTTCGATCTCAAGCTCATACGCCGGCAACGGCCTGGGCGGCGGGCCGGAGATCACAGCCCCCGTCACCGGGTTGAACAGGCCGTCGTGGCACGGGCTGTGAATCACCCCTTTCTGCGTGTCCCAGTAGACGATGCAGCCCAGGTGAGTGCAGATGGCCGAAAAAGCCTTGATCCCGCCGGCCGCCGTGTTGACCACGATTACCGGCTTGTCGTTGACCGGCAAGATCTTGGCCTGTCCCACCGGAATCTCCTTGAGGGTCCCCGCCAGAGTACGCACTTGATTGGCGGTGCCCGCTCTTTCGGGCGGCCACAGATAGCCAACTATCGGGATCGCGGTACCAAGTGCGGTCGCGGCAAAGGAAAACCCCAAGGCTACTTTCAGGAAGCTGCGGCGGGCCATCCCGCTCGCACGCTCTGCGGCTGCCGTTGTCTGCCTGCCTGTAGTCGTCATTTGCTCAGACATAAGCGCACCTCCTCTTTGGTCCTTCGTCGTTCGTCGACAGTTGCATTATAACCTGGGTCGCAGTCCGATGGTAGCGCCATTCAGCGCGAGCGGGTATAGGTATAGTTGCTTATGATTTCGGCGCAAATAGCACGCGGACTTGCCGAGGCTGAGGGAAATAGAAGGCAAAAGCGATAAAAGAGCCCCTCTAAGGTCAGAGGGGCTCTCAATAAGGTTTACTGCCAGGGAGCCAGGTTTAATACTCCGGCATCGGCGGTGGAGCCGCTTTTTCCTTTTCAGGAATGTCGGTGACCAGCGCCTCGGTAGTCAGGATCATCGCGGCGATGCTGGCGGCGTTCTCCACGGCGGAGCGCGTCACCTTGGCCGGATCGATGATACCCGCCAGTACCATGTCGCGGTACTCACCAACCAGCACGTCATAGCCGATGTTCGGATTGCCGCTGTTGGACTTCTGGATGCGGCGTACTTCCTGAACGACCACGGCACCATCCATGCCAGCATTGGCCGAAATCTGGCGCATCGGCTCTTCAAGGGCGCGGCGCATAATGATGATGCCCGTCGCCTCATCCGTGCCGGGAGCGAATTGAACTGTGTCCAGGAACGGGATGGCATTGATCAAGGCCACACCACCGCCCGGGACGATGCCCTCTTCGACCGCCGCCCGGGTCGCGCTCAGCGCGTCCTCAACACGGTGCTTCTTCTCCTTCAGCTCGACTTCAGTCCCCGCACCAACACGAATGATGGCTACCCCACCAGCCAGCTTCGCCAGGCGCTCCTGCAACTTCTCGCGGTCATAATCCGAGGTGGTCTGCTCGATCTGGGCCTTGATCTGCTCGATGCGCCCCTTGATCTCCTTGTCGGAGCCCTTGCCTTCCACGATGGTCGTGTTGTCCTTGTCGGCGACGACCTTGCCGGCGCGGCCCAGGTCGCTAATCGTCGCCGTCTCCACCTTGCGCCCGACCTCTTCGCTAATCACCAGGCCGCCGGTCAGGACGGCGATGTCGCCCAACATGGCCTTGCGGCGGTCGCCGAAGCCCGGCGCCTTGACCGCCAGGGCATTGAAGGTGCCGCGCAGCTTGTTCAGCACCAGCGTTGCCAGCGCCTCACCCTCGACGTCCTCGGCGATGACCACGAAATCACGCTTGCCCACCTGGACCAGCTTCTCCATGATCGGCACGATGTCGGTCGCCGCCGAAATCTTCTTGTCGGTGATCAGGATGTAGGGATCGTTGATCTCGCACTCCATCCGTTCAGCGTTCGTAAAGAAGTAAGGTGAGATATAGCCACGGTCGAACTGCATGCCCTCGACATACTCTGTCTCGAAGGCAAGGCCCGTCTTGGACTCCTCGACGGTGATGACCCCGTCCTTGCCAACTCGGTCCATAACGTCGGCGATCAGCTCGCCGATCTCCATGTCATTGGCGGAGATCGCGGCTACGTGGGCGATCTCGGTCTTGTCTTTGATCTCCTTAGCCTGGTCCTTGATGGCCTGCACCACCACCTTGGTGGCTGCCTCAATACCACGCTTCAGCAGCATAGGGTTCGCGCCAGCGGCGACGTTCTTGAGGCCTTCGGTGACGATAGCCTGAGCCAGGACGGTAGCCGTGGTGGTGCCGTCGCCGGCCACGTCGTTGGTCTTGGTGGCGGCTTCCTTCAAGAGCTGAGCGCCCATGTTCTCGTAGGGTTCTTTTAGCTCGATCTCCTTAGCAACCGTCACCCCGTCATGAGTTATTGTCGGCGCGCCGAACTTCTTGTCCAACGCGACGTTGCGGCCCTTGGGGCCCAGAGTCGTCTTCACGGCATTCGCCAGCGTATCGACCCCGATCTTGAGATGCCGCCGGGCCTCTTCGGAAAATACAAGTTGCTTCGCCATACTGAAACCTCCTTAGATTGCAAGTTGAAAGTTGAAGGTTGAAAGTTGAAGGTTGAAATTCATTCTTCAATCTTCAACCCGCTACGACGGCCAGGATGTCCTTCTCACTGAGGATGAGATACTTCTTGTCGTCGACCTTAATCTCGGTGCCGGAATACTTGGCGAAGATAACCTTGTCGCCTTCCTTGACCTCCATGACGATGCGCCGCTTGCCATCCTCGTCCCAGCGGCCTTCGCCAACCGCCAGAACCAGACCTTCCTGTGGCCTCTCCTTCGCCGTCTCGGGGACGTAGATACCGCTGGCCGTTTTCTCGTCCCGCTCCAGAGGCTCGACAATCACGCGATCGCCAAGGGGTTTAAGTTTGAATGCCATAATGTTCCCTCCTTAACACCTGGTTTGGACAAACTATTAGCACTCTCGGGTCTAGAGTGCTAATGAATGCCGATATTCTAGCATAGGTCTCCCAAAAGTGCAAGTCGGACACAGAAGGTGCAACGCACCTCCGAGGTGCGTCGCACCTTTTGCACTTTTTGCTTACTTGCCAGCGCAGTATCGTTTCCCTTCCAACGCTGGCCCCGATCGGGGATCAATCGCCAGTGCCTTGTCAAACCAGGCTCTGGCTTTGTCACACTGTTCCAGGTAGGCGTAGGAAAAGCCGAGCTGATAGTAGAATTCTACCGACGTGGCACCCAGGCTGATCGCTTGCTCGTATCGCGGCAGAGCCTCTTCCCACTGCTTGCGCGCGAAATAAGTCTGCCCAAGATGTCCATAGCCATTGGCGTAGTCTGGGCTGACCGATATGGCTTTTTGAAATTGAGCGGCTGCGCCCTTGAGATCGTTAGCGGCGAAGTACATCAGGCCCACGTAGTCATGGGCGGCCGGATCGTTGGGATCCACTTCGGCGGCCTGCTTGAACTGGGCCAGGGCTTCCTCGGACTTGTTCATGGCCTTCAGGATTCGACCAGCATCGATGTAGAGGTAACTTAGTCGCGGATGCAGGTTGATCGCGGTCTGGTAGGCTTCCAGGGCACCTTTCAGATTTCCCACCAGCTCCCGTGTATACCCCAGATTGCGTTGGGCAACGAAACTGTTGGGATCCAACTCGACGGCCTTGCTGGCTGCGTCGCGGGCTTCGTTCCAGCGGCCCTTGTCAGCCAGAGCTTCGGCCAGGTAGGCATGGGCATCGGCAGAAGCCGGCGCCAGTTCGGTCGCCCGGTGGGCCGCGTTCAGTGCAGCATCAATTTGACTGTCCCAGTCCAGAGCCTGGGCGAGGAGAGCTTGCACTTCGGCGTTTTCCGGCGCAAGCTCGGCGGCATGGCGCGCCTTCTCCACTGCCGGTTTCAATTGGCGACGCCACGTCAGGATGCGCGCCCAGCGAGCCAAAGCGAGTGCATTGCCCGGATTGAGCTCCGTTGCCCGGCGATAAGCAGCCAGGGCGCTATCCAGCTTGCCCTCCTGGACGAAACGGTCCCCGTCCGCGACGCGGTCGGTATCAAGCTCGGCGACGGTTGGGGTAGCCGGTGGGGCGGAGCGTTCCTTGAAGCCATCCGGCAGTGGCAGGCTCTGCGAGACCATGGGCACGCGCAGGAGGACAAACGCGGCGGCTGCACTGATCACAATGAGCACAAGCACCAGCCGCCGCCAGCGTCGCCGGCGCGGCCGTTCACGCCGAATATACAGGTCCATTAATCCGCTGCTATGCTGGCATAGATGCCGGCTGCCGCCAATGCGTTACACAAGTCGCGCATGGCTGCCTCAATTTGCTGCTCGACACCGGCGCGGTCAGCACCGGTCATGGAAAACGTCACCCGGATCACGGTGTCGGTGCCAAAGGCGCTGGCACGCGACTTGACGTAGACGCCAGGGTGAGCGTCGGCGACGGTTTTGAGAAAGGGAGCGAGGACCGAGTCATCCACGAGATGGACAATCAGGGTCCTTTCGAGATAGACTGCGGCGCCCAGGTGCTCGCGCAGCAGTGGCTGCACGCTGCTTTGAAAGATGCCAACCATCTCTTCGGGCACACCCGGAAGAGCGATGATGATCGTCCCGCCGACATCAAGGCGCACTCCCGGCGCGCCGCCGACGGGGTTCCACAGTGGCACTGCACCCTGCGGTAGAAAAGCCATTTTGCGCCGGGCCTCGGTCACCCCGCCCTGGCTGATGAGGCCCTGGGCATGCAGCTCGTCGTAGCGCTGGCGGATCATGTCCAGGGCGACGGGATCCAGGTGCAGTGGCAGGCCAAGCGCCTGGGCCAGGCTGGCCCGCGTCCGGTCGTCATCAGTAGGACCAAGGCCGCCGGTGGTAAGGATCAGGTCGGCGCCACGGTCCAGAGCACCGTGTAGCTCGGCGGCAATGGCTCGCGGCTCATCACGGACGTTGACGGCGCGCCGGACAAACCCGCCCAGGCGAGTCAATTCCCGGCACAGGTAGTGGGTATTGGTATCCTGAACGTCGCCGATGAGGATTTCGTTGCCGATAGAGATGATTTCAATGTTTGTAGCCAATCTTCCTCAGGAACCCCTTCCGCCACTCCACGTCGGCTTCGGTCTCGATACCCCTGGTCTTCACCCCGTCGATGACGCCCAGGATGCCTCGTCCGCGCTCGGTTTCGGCGATAATGACTTCGACGGAGTTGGCAGTAGCACAGTAGATGTTGGCGACTTCGGGAACACTCTTAACGGCGTTGAGGACATTGATGGGGTAGGCGTTGCGCAACAAGACGATGAAACAATGGCCGGCAGCCAGCGCGAGGGCGTTCTCTTTGGCCACCTGCACGAGCTCATCGTCGGTGCCGCTGGCTCGCACCAGCGCGGGACCGGAAGATTCGCAGAAGGCCAGGCCAAACTGGATGCCTGGAACGGCGCCGACCAACGCCTCGTGAATGTCCTCGACAGTCTTGATGAAATGGCTCTGGCCCAGAATCAGGTTAATGGTTTCATCTGGCTTGGTGATCTGGACGGTCTTAAGCTCCATCGTCGTCCTCCCTTCGACAAAGCAGGACAAATTTAGGCAGAATCCAAGTGCGTCGCACCTTAACTGGCAAGGGCAGTATAGCACAATCGCGAAGTGCCGTCAACGAAATGATGGGGAAGATGAGGGTTTGTGCGGCGACGAAGCCGCCGCACAAACCCCGAACCTCTACTCCCTACGAGACTCTTGGCAAGACGATCCCTTGCTGGCGCTGGTACTTACCCTTGCGGTCGGCGTACGAGGTCAGGCACACCTGGGAAGCCTGCAAAAAGAGCACCTGCCCGATCCCCTCGTTGGCATAGATTTTGGCCGGCAGCGGCGTCGTGTTGGAAATTTCGAGCGTGGCATAGCCCTCCCACATCGGTTCGAAGGGCGTGACGTTGAGAATGATGCCTACTCTTGCGTACGTGCTCTTTCCCAAACTGATCGTAATTATGTCACGAGGGATACGAAAATACTCCACTGTGCGCGCCAGGGCAAACGAGTTAGGAGGGATAATGCAGACGTCATCCGTCACCAGATCCACAAAGGCGCGCTCACTCAAGTGCTTGGGATCCACGATGGCGCTGTT
>JBBITV010000226.1:0-6617 GCA_037440585.1 Chloroflexota bacterium | reverse complement strand
CCTCCCACCCCGCCCATCGAACCACCGCCGGCACGATAGCCCTCACGAAGCTCGCCTTGTCCTCCGGCCAGTAGACTTCCCAGGCATAGTGCAACCACAGCAGCGGCGCCACTTCGTAGGCGAGGCCGTAATTGGCCAGAAAGCGGATCGTCCAGGTGCGCAACGTCTCCTCGTGGCGCGACGCCCGGCCAAAGAGGGCATCCACCGTGCGGTGCAGGATGGCTTCCCGGCCGGCCGGCGGGGTCCGCTTGCGCGCCAGCAAATGCCGGGTGTTCCAATTGACGATGAGCATGGAGAGGTCTACAGGCAGAGGCGCGTTGTCTTGTGTTTCAGAGGGCTTCATGGTATAATCGCTTCAAAGGTGTTCAACCCATAACATCAACATAAAAACAAAACATGTCCCGTTGGAGAAGAGCCGATGTACAGTCTGAAGAAAGTTGAGGTTAACATTAGGGAGAGATTGCCACTGGTGGCGAAATATCTCGCGGAGCGCCACGAGGTGGTGGTAGCCTATCTCTTCGGCTCATACGCTCGGGACGGCGAAGATCACCTTAGCGACGTGGATATCGCTGTGCTCCTGGATGGCGGCACCCGAGAGGCCATCTGGCGGCTTGAGTTGGAGATGGCCGACCAGGTTTGCGATCTTTTGCAGACCGGTGAGGTCGATTTCGTGGTCTTGAACACTGCTCCTCTACGTGCCCAATTTGAGATCATATCCACCGGCCAGGTCCTGCAAAGCAACGATGAAGAGAAGAGGACCGATTTCGAAGTGGCCGTGATGAGCGAATACTGGGACTTCAAAAAGTACGATGCAGAGTACGATTTCTATCTCCTACACCGCCTGAGGGAGAATCTGAGCGATGCTGAACGTCAAGAGTATCACGCTGCGCTTGGAAAAATTAGACGACTGTCTGGCGCAACTGAATGACCTGCAGAGATTCTCTCTGGATGAGTACAAAGCCAACAGGCTTGTTCAGGGCTCAGCAGAGCGGTACTTTCAGGTGGCCATCGAGTGTTGTGCCGACATCGCCAGCCATCTGATCGCCGCTTATGGCCTGAAAAGACCGGTCGACCGCAAAGACGTGTTCAAGGTGCTGGGCGAGGCGGGCTATCTGGAAAAGGACTATGCTGCGACTATGGTTCAGATGGCGCAGTTGAGAAACAGACTGGTGCATCTCTACTGGGACATTGATCCGGAAAAGATGTATGGGTATCTGCAGAACGACCTGGTGTTCCTGGAAAGATTCAAGGCGTTTGCACTGGCGGCTGTTGAAGCTGAAGAAAAAGCCCAAGCGGACCGTGATGTCGAACCTGCCGGACAAGAGCCTGCCGTAGATAGCTGATAAATAATATGTGACGGATGGTTAATCAATGACAAATGACAAGAACGTGTTCTGACCTTTGGAAGCGCGGAGATTCGATCCCGTCACATATTCTCTATCTCCCTGTCTCCCTGTCTCCCCTGCTCCCCTGCTCCACCGCCACCAGCCCGCCCAGAAACAGCCACCCCAACATACTCGCCCGGAAGCCGCCCAATCCGATGTTGTACACGAAAGGCAGCACCCAATCCCCGTGCATCCCCGCCCACAATGTCCCCCCCAGTCCACCCAGGCAACCGTAGACATAGCCCCGGGCAAAGCCATCCGTCACTCGCTCACGCAGCTCCCAACCCAGCCGCCCGGTGATATACATGCCTCCCAAGGCCAGGAACAGCCAGGTCAGCCATTGTAACCCATGCAGGTCTTTAATCTAATTCCCTACCAAGAGAAACACTGCCGCCGATAGCACAAAGATCATCCATCCGCCTGTTTGTGCCTGCAAGCTCGCCTGGCCGGCGAAATAGTTCCAGGGTAGGTTGCCGGCCAGGAAGGAGATAGTAGCACTGAGCGCGAAGGCCAGGAGGGGCGCATTGACCGGCGATGGAACCAACCGCACCGCGCGCCGGCGCACCATGTCTACGATCCAGACGACCAACAATACCGGGATCAGCAGAATCGCCGCGTGAAGCGTGGTCTGCGTCCCCGTGCCGATGGCGAAAGGGACGCTAAGCGCGGAGACGAGCAGGGCGACCAGGCCAAGCTGCGGCTGGCGAAGGAGCAGCAGCACCCCGGCTGCCCCGGTGAGCACGAGCAACTGGTTGGTAGAGACTCTGCGGCCGAAAAAGGCTGAGAGGAGCACTACCGCCGCGACGATCGCCAGCTTAAGCAACAACTCCGGCGGTATGTGCTTGACGCGCGACCACCCGGTCGTGATCATCGGCCTATCCTGGGGCTCTGCCAATGGAATGTGAACATGGCGAAATTGGCGCTGCGAATTAAGATGCGTTCGTCCTACCTGGTGCGCTTGGCTAGGGCAAACGCATCTAAATCCAAATGCGGCTCCGTGAAGATACGCACAGCAGCCGACGCGCTCGCAACGGGCATCAAGTGCCCGTGCTAAGAGCAGCGCCCGGTGAACCGGGCTACTCGGCCAGCGGATCAAGCCCCTTCTCAAGGGGCGCGGCTTGGTAGCGCGGGCACTTGATGATACTGTTGGCAAACAGTAGTGGCCAAAGTGATTTCTCGGAAACGAAGGTGCCTTGTCGTGGGGACAAGCGCCGGGCTAAAAGCCATGCGCTGAGAGAGCGAAGCCCCTTCGGGGCTGGCCGTTAGCCCGTAGGGCTTCGCTCTTTTAGCCCATGGCTTTAGCCTAGGGCTGCCCTGCGGCGAGTCACCTTTGCTAAGGGCCGGCAGTTTGCTTGATGCCCGCTGCGGGCGTGCCGGACCGGATCTGAATTAGATGCGTTTGCCCTTTGCGCTTGGCAGTGTTGATCGTTCGGAGTATAATTCGTGCCGGGAGTAGTGGACGCTGTTGCAACTGAGTCGAAGCTATAGGAAGCTATAGGAAGCTATAGGAAGCTATAGATAGAAGGAAGGCTGGAAACCCATGATCATAGATGTGCTGGTTGCGCAGCCGGCGCCGCTCACGCTGGACGAAGATGGCGTGTTGCGAATGGCAGGCACGCGGGTGCGCCTGGAGACGGTCATTGGCGCATTTAACCAGGGCTACTCCGCCGAGGAGATTTTGCTCAAGTACCCTGCCCTTAACCTCACCGACATCTATGCTGTTATCACCTACTACCTCTGGCATCGTGAGGAGGTAGATACGTACCTGGAAGGGCGACGTCAAGTCGCCGAGCAAGTGCGTCGAGAGAACGAGACGCGGTTCCCGCCGCAGGGTGTGCGGGAACGCCTGCTGGCACGCCGAACTGCTCAGCCATGAGCACGCCCATTCGTTTTCTCGTAGACGAGGATTTCGACAACGACATCTTGCGTGGCGTGCTGCGGAGAAAGCCAAACCTGGATATCGTCCGCGCACAGGATGTTGGGCTTGGGGCCATAAAAGACCCGGAAATCCTCGAATGGGCGGCCCAACAAGGACGTATTCTGCTCACACATGACGTAAGCACGATGACAGCACATGCCTACATACGGATCAGGAACGGGTTGCCGATGCCGGGCGTTTTCGCCGTGAGCCAATCCGCTCCTATCGGACGAGTCATTGACGACATTCTGCTATTAGCAGAGTGTAGCCTCGAAGGAGAATGGGAAGGGCAAGTGCGCTATCTGCCATTGTAGGAGTTCTGGACATGTGCTTGATGCTCGCCAATCTGGCGGTGATCATCGGCCTCTTCCAGCTACCTGCCAATCAGAATCAGATAGGAAGAGGAGTTCACTGTCTGCTGCAGACCCTTGCGTCGCGCAACCACGTACACGAAGTCGCTCTTGAGCTCGCCGCAGACCATCAACGTATCCTCGATTTGAAACAGGAGTTCCAGCATCTGCCCCGCCTGGGGGTCATCCCCGTCAAAGTTATGCGCTATCCCATCCCGCAAGAACTGTAACACGCTCCCACCCAGTTCCTTGACTTCGACCAGCTCAAAGAAGCGGGGCAGGACCTCCAGGATTTCCTACGAGCGGATGGCCTCAGAAGGGTCCGCCGCCACAAGGTCTCTGACGGAAGGAAGGGCCAGCGTTCTCTTGAGCAGATCGGTCTTGCGCCTGGCAGCTTGATAGACTGCCACGCGGCGCTGAACGGCCGCCAGCAAGTCGCGGTCCCGGACTTTGTCCATCACCCGGCGGAGCAGCCAGGCGATCCCTTTGCGTCCGGGGGAACGCGCCAGGTCCTCCTGGATGCGCCTGGGAGACAGGCGACGATAACGCAGGGCAGCAATGTCAAGGCGGCCTGGAGCACTACCCGCTGCCGGGCGGGAAACTGAAAGCGGGAGGGACCCATGTATTCGTTCAGTATCAGTAATCCCTGGGGCTTGAGACTCTGTAGATAGCGTCCGCCCCAATCGGCCACCAGGTGACGGACGGTCATGCGCCGCCTGGGATGATAGCTGCTCAGCACCTGGAAGCCGTGTTTCTCCAGCAACAGTCCCAGGGTTCGCGCCGAGAAGAAGGTAAGGTGATCCTGGACGAAGTGGCGGTGGCGTGGCCTGAGTCAGTAACCAGTGATCAGTCATCAGTGATCAGTCGTCAGTAAAGCATTGGACGCTAGACGGTGGATGGCGGACGACGACTGCTTTCGTGCCGCACTGTGTCACCCCCTCTCCCCCTCTCCCCTGCTCAATTGGCCCGGGCGTGGACGGCGTGGCCGGGCAGCGGGTCCAGGCCGTATGGTTCCCAGCCGCGTTCTCTGGCAACACCGAGGAAGAAGCCCCAGCTGCGGCCGAAGTCGAGTAGCCGGCCGGGGGGTTGGACGTGTTGTTCGATTCGATACTTCGACAGGCTCAGTACAAGTCCAGGGCATCGGCAGCGTTGAGGCAGAAGGCCGGCCATTCCGCCTCTTTGGCCGGGAGCATTGGGAGTTCCCAGCAGCCGGCCACGTCGCGCAGGTCAGCGCTGTAAGTGTTCTACGAATTCCGGTCTGTGTACTCGAGGAAGCTTCACCTGGTTGTAAGGGGGCAACAACTGCCGGCGCATGGCATCTAGTCGGTTCTCAATCTCGGTTTGCTTCGAGGTCCAAAGATTCATGAGTGGCTGATCGTAGGTGGCAACCCAATGCATCCCTAACACGTCTCGACCTCCACTGGTACCGAAGCTCGCCAGCGCCAGGATTCTGGTATCCTCGGGTGTGAACCCAAAGTCTCGCAGCCGGCGTGACCAGCGCTTAAAGTAGCGAGTGGGAGAGGACATCTATCTCTTTCCAGGTTATGGCGTCTTCCTCCGCCCATTCATCCCACAGTCGATCTCGCTCCTCATCAGGCAAAGCCAGATACTCGCCCAGGCTGAGCTCTCCGAGAAATGGCTCGTCAGGCGACAGAGGCTGCCCTTCCAGACCCGCTAAGAGTTCCTGGCGCATGGCTTCGGCTGCGGCCCGGGCCTGGGATACGGTGCGGGGCGTCCGCTAGCGCAAGCGACGTGGTGGTGGCGCGGTCCCAGCCGGCGCACGCTCCAGGCGAAGACCAGCAGCAGCGCGTCGCCGGGCAGGCGGTAGCGCGGCGCCGCCCACGAGGCCAGGTGCAAGGCCGTGTCGAAGGCCTGGTAGAGATAGAGCGGGAGACAGGCCCGCCAGCGACGCCGCGAGAGCCACAGGCCGTAGACCATGCAGGCCAGGAAAAGGGTGAACGACAGCAGCCGGCCCAGGTTGCTGAGCAGGGACGACTGCGCCGAGGGCAGCAGTCAGCGGTAATTCCTTTGACAGGGTTTCCGCTGCATGCTATACTTCATTCATCATGACAGTGCACAGATGTTTCTACCGGGGCGGTGAGCGACATGACCAGCAATGACTCTTCAGGGCATGTCTTGGCCCAGCGCGGCGTGCGGGTCCAGGGCCCACACGAGCATGGGCCAGAGAGCCCAGCGACGATTCCATCCGGAGCTGACGGTCATCTTCTGAGTGAACTGCGAGACCAGTTATTGTCTCGCTTGTCGGGCCTCATACACCGGATCGTGCTGTTCGGCTCCCGCGCCCGTGGCGATGCGGGGGAAGACGCAGATATGGATGTCCTGATCGTATTGGAGGACGGCCGTCCCCCGGTATTGGACCAGGTACGGGCTGTGCGCTACGACGTAATGCAACACCATGGATTTCGTCCTCTGATCTCCCTACTGCTATTAACCGAACGGGATTGGCAGGAACTGCCCAGGCGGAGTGCTGGGCTGAAACACAACATCGAACGAGAAGGGATCACGATTTGGCCGACGAAGTAGCTCTGGACATCCCCGAGTTAATGGCGCGGGCCGAGCGGAGCCTGGCTGCCGTTCGCTTGCTGATCGACAACGACTACCTGGTCGAGGCTGTCTCCTGAGTTCGTGGCTGCCGTGCGAGAATACCTGGCCAGGCAAAGCATCATGTGAAGAGGACCGCCGTGCACCGACGGCCGGCCGCCCTCACAGCGCACCCTGTCTCCCCATCTCTCCATCACCCCCTGCTCCTCCGTTCCTCGGCAACACTACACCGGATTGCGAAAACAACGGATCCCCCTCTCACCAGCGATTCGTCGCCCTCTGGCTCCTCTGTTCCCCTGTCACCCAGTCACAACCCAACCCAACCAAAAGAAAAGATATATGTTTGTGCAGAACGAGAGAGCGGCAAAGAACACCAACCCCACCCCCAGCACAACCCGCCCG
>JBBITV010000225.1:0-6648 GCA_037440585.1 Chloroflexota bacterium | reverse complement strand
GCCAGGCGATTGAGCGATACGGCGTCGGCCCGGCGGCGGTGCGCACCATTGCCGGGACGCTGGACCTGCACGTCCGGCTGGAGGAGCGGCTGGCGCAATTCAAGGGCGTCGAAGCGACCATTGCCTTCCAGTCCGGGTTTAACGCCAACCTGGCAACCATCCCAGCTCTGGTCGGCAAGGAGGACGTGGTCTTCTCCGACGAGCTGAACCACGCCAGCATCATCGACGGTTGCCGGCTCTCCGGCGCGCGCATTGTGCGTTATCCTCACAACGATCCGGCCGGGCTCGAAAACGTGATTCGGGAGACGGCAGATTACCGGCGGGCCATGATCATTACCGACGGCGTGTTCTCCATGGATGGGGACATTGCCCCCCTGCCAGCTATCGTGGAAATCGCCGAGCGCCACAACCTGCTCCTGATGGTTGACGACGCCCACGGTGAAGGCGTCCTGGGCCGGGGAGGGCGCGGCATCGTCGACCACTTTGGGCTCCATGGGCGGGTGGACGTGGAGATTGGCACCCTGTCCAAGGCATTTGGGGTCGTCGGCGGGTATGTCGCGGGCCGGGAGAAGATCGTGGAGTGGCTGCGGCAGTGCGGGCGGCCGTTCCTCTTCTCCAGCGCGGTCACTGCCGCCGACACCGCTGCCTGCCTGGCGGCCGTCGATCTCCTCGAAGCTTCGACCGAGCGGGTGGACCGTCTTTGGGATAACACACGCTTCTTCAAGGCGGAGATGAAGCGCCTCGGTTTCGATACTGGTAAGAGTGAGACACCCATCACACCGGTGATTCTGGGTGAAGCGTCGCTGGCCCAGGCGTTCTCGCGCCGCCTGTTCGAAGAGGGTGTCTTCGCCATGGCCATCGGCTTCCCGACGGTGCCGCGCGGCAAAGCGCGCATCCGGGTGATGATCTCGGCGGCACATGGCCAGGCGGATCTCGAGTTCGGGCTGAGGGCGTTTACGAAAGTAGGGAAGGACCTGGGTGTCATTGCATGATCAGGTGCGTGGCACTTCCCAAGTGCCACGCACCTGTTTGTTGCCGTTCAGCCCATCGTTACAAACTGGTACCACTCCGCCATATCCTGCCTTAGTTCCAGGTTCTGGGTCTGCAACGCCTCGTGCAGCCTGGCATTCTCGATGGCGATCCCGCCCAGGTGGGCCACGGCGGTTAGGAAGTCGATTTCCTCCTTTACGAAACGGTACGGCTCGCTGGAGTATACGCGTAGCACGCCGATGATCCGGTCCTTGACCCGAATCGGCACCGCCAGCACCGACCGGATCCCCTCCTGGATGGCCTCTGCCGGGTACTGGAACCCGGGCTCCTGGCCAACGTCCAGGATGGCCACCGCCTGCCCTTGCAATACAACCTTGTCGATGGCGCTCCGCTCTACTTCGACAGGTCCCTTCTTCAAGTAGCGTTCGCTCAAGCCATATGAAGCCGCCAGTTGCAGTGTCTGGCCCCGGGCATCCAGCAGGCGAACTGTGGCGGCCATCAAGCGCATCTCGGCCGTTGTGGTTTCCAGGATAGCTTGTAGTACCGCATCTAACCGGAGCGAGGAGTTGATCGCCTGGGTGATCTTGAAGAGCGCGGCATGGCGTTGTGCATTGTCGATGGCCAGAGCACCCAGGTCGGCGACGGCCAGGAGGAAGGGCTCCTCCTTGTCCGTAAAGCGGTGCGGCTCGGCGGAATACGCGCGCAGCACGCCGATCACCCGTCCTCGCAGCCGGAGCGGCACCACCAATACCGACTGAATCCCCTCGCGCGCTGCCTCAGTCGGGTATTGGAAGCCGACGTCGTGCAGAACGTCCAGCAGACGCACCGTCTGCCCTTGCAAGGCTATCTGGTCTACCGGGCTCTTCGCCACTTCGACCGGCCCCTTCGCCAGGTACGCTTCGCTCAGCCCGAAAGCGGCGACAGGTTCGAGGGTCTTGCCGTCTGCGCTGAGCAGCCGTAGGGATGCGGCCTTCAATCTCAACTCGCGGGTTGTGCTCTCCAGCATGGCCTGAAGCCGGGCGCTCAGGTCCAGCGTCGAGCTGATGGCATGGACGATCCGGTATAACGTGAGTGTCTCCTGGGGTAGGGAAGGTTGCCCGGTCATGGAACGCTCCTTTCTAACCAAAGACCTCAGGGGAACTCAGCGGTTCAAGCCGATCACGATGCCCTGACGCAAAACGAGATGCGTGAATTGTACTCCCAACCGCTCGATCTTTCAAATTCGGCCTATTAAGAAAACGAATTTGACTAATTAGTGCACCTATGGTATAGTTGTCGGCGCGTTGGCGCCGTGTTCTGTCCCGCCGAGTCTGCTCCTGCGCCAGGGTCTCTCCAAGTCTGATATGAGGTAAGTCTATTAGCACTTCAGATCAAAGAGTAAATGAACGGATCCGGGCCAAGGAAGTTCGGGTCATCGACGAGACGGGGAAGCAACTGGGCATATTCTCGATCCGCGAGGCCTTGCAAATGGCACGGGAACGTAACCTGGACCTGGTCGAGGTGGCCCCCAATGCCGAACCACCCGTGTGCCGGATCTTGGACTACGGTAAGTTCATTTACGAGCGGGCCAAGCGGGAACGAGAGGCGCGTCGCGCTCAGAAAGTCATCGAAATCAAGGAGATCCGTCTGCGGCCCAAGACGGATGATTACCATACTGGATTCAAAATCAAGCAGGCGCGCCGGTTTTTGACCGACGGCGCAAAGGTAAAAGTGCGGGTGCTGTTCCGGGGGCGTGAGATTAGCCACCCTGAGATCGGGCGAAATCTATTAGACAAAGTCGCAAATGAGCTGGGCGACATCTCTACGGTCGAACAGCAGCCCGATATGGAGGGCAAGACAATGCTCATGGTCCTGAGCCCCATGCCTGCCAAGAAATAGCCTCAACAGATCACAGGTCTGTCATTCTGAGCGAAGCGAAGAATCTCCTCGGACTGCAAATGAGAGCCCTCGCTCCGCTCAGGGTGACATACGAGTGCTCTTGTAACGCGAGCCCGCGGCGTAGCTCCGGGCTCGCGTTGTGTTGAATATCGCCCGCATGTCAGAAGGAGTTGACCATGCCTAAGATCAAAACTCACAAGCCGACCCAGAAGCGTTTTAAGGTGACGGGGTCGGGCAAGATCATGCGCATGAAGATCGGCAAGAGTCACCTGCGCCGCAAGAAGCCCCAGCGCATCAAGAATCTGTTCGATACGATGTTGGAAGTAACCAGCCGCGGGGCGAAACGCCGGATCAAGAAGCTTGCACCGTACTTGAAGAGGAGTTAAGCCGTGTCTAGAGTGAAGGGCGGGCCGAAGGCTCGCCGGCGACATAATAAGGTTCTACGACTAACCAAGGGCCACAGGGGCGCGCGCCATCGCCTGTGGCGCAAAGGCCATGAATCCCTGATTAAAGCCCTGGCCTACGCTTATCGCGACCGGCGCAACCGCAAGCGCGACTTCCGCCGGCTGTGGATTACACGTATCAATGCCGCCGCCCGAATTAACGGCCTGTCCTACAGCCGTCTGATGAACGGCCTCAAGAAAGCTGGCGTGACACTGGATCGCAAGACCCTGGCCGATCTGGCGGTACGAGACGAGAAGGCATTTGCACAGTTGGCGGAGATGGCCAAAGCACAATAAAAGCACAATAAAGGAACTCCGGGGAACTCGTAGGAACTCATAGGAACTCAAAGTCCCCTACGAGTTCCCCTGAGTTTCCCTAAGTTCCCCTGAGTGCCTTCATGATTGTTAGTCCAACAAACGCGCGTATCAAATACGTCCGCCGCCTCCAGCAGCGCAAGGAGCGTTACCGGGAGCGGCGGTTCGTTATTGAAGGCAGCCGGTTAGTCGAGGAGGCGTTGCAAGCGGGGACGATCCCCGCTTTCGCTTTTTTCACGCGGGCCTTCGAAGAGACCGACCGGGGTCGCGCGCTCGTCGCGCGCCTGCGTGATGCGGGCGTTGAGCTGGTGCTGGTGAACGAGCGCGTACTGGAAGCGGCAGCCGATACCGTCACACCCCAGGGCATTCTGGCCGTCGTTCCGCTGCCGGAACGGTCGGCACCAGCCAACCCCAGCCTGATCCTCGTACTCGACGGCGTCGCCGACCCGGGCAACCTGGGGACGATCTTACGCTCGGCTGAGGCTGCCGGCGTCGCCCAGGTCATCCTGGCACCGGGTACGGTGGACGCCTACGGCCCCAAGGTAGTGCGGGCGGGGATGGGTGCCCATTTTCGGTTGTCGCTAACAATGATAGGGGAATGGCAGCAGATTGCAGCGCACCTGGAGAACCGGGCGGTATGGCTGGCGGAGGCCGGGCAGGGGCAGCCGTATTATGCGGTCGATTGGACAGTGCCATCGGCGCTCATCATCGGGAGCGAGGCGGAGGGAGCCAGTGAGGAAGCAGCAAAGATCGCAACGGGGCGCATCCACATCCCCATGCTCGGGCCGGCGGAGTCGCTGAATGCGGCCATGGCCGCGAGCATTATTCTGTTCGAGGCTCTGCGGCAGCGGGAGATAACCAAAGGGACGGGATGAGTTACATATCAGACCTCGATCTGGGTCCCGGTTGGACGGACGCCAATCGGGCCGCCTTGACTGAAATCATTCGCCGCTTTGGCCGTGGCGGGCCTGAGCACGATCCCGCCCAGCCCCCGGCCGCGGCCTTCGACTGGGACGAGACCGTCATCGATCACGATATCGGCGATGCCCTTTACTTCCACCAGGTCGATCACCTGGCATTCGACTTCGCCTCTCCCGACTTCTGGGCGCTCATCCCGGATGAGCACCGCGCGGCGTGGCATGCCGAGGTCGCCCCACTCCTGGGTTTGAGTCCTATGGCGGCTCAGGCTCATCCCGCCTATCCAACCTATCGCCACCGGGGCTACCGCCTCTATTACGAAATGCTGCGGGCGCCCATCGTCGTTGGGTTCCCCTGGTTCACCCAGGTGCTCACCGGTATGACTGTTGCCCAGATGGACGCGCTGACGGAGGCTGTGCTGGCCCGTTGTCTGACGGAGCCGCTTGGTGAAACACTCGTGTTCGGCATAGACAAAGTTGAGCCGGTACGCGTCCGCTGTGGGCTGCGTTACCGGCCGGCTATGCTCGCGCTCCTCCGGGCGTTACAGGATCACGGCTTCCAGGTGTGGATCGTCACGGCGACCAACCGCTGGGCAGTGTCCAGCATGGCTCGCCGCCTGGGTATACCTGACGAGCGCGTGATCGGGATGGAGACAGCGCTGGACGGCACGGGCCGGATCACAACCCGTCTGATCGAACCTGCACCCTATCACGCCGGCAAGGCGACCTGCCTGCGCGCCGCGCTCGGTTCCAGCCGCCTTATCCTCGCCGCCGGCGACAGTCCCAGTGACGAAGCAATGCTCCAGATGGCCCAGGCCGCCCGGCTGCTGATCGGCCCTCGCAACGCCGGGCTACTGGCTCGCGTCGAGACCGCCCGCGCCCGTGGGGAACCCTGGCTGATCCAGCCGCCGTTCACGCCGCCGGTTGGCATACGCCCATAACAATGACAAGGTGAGGGGGTGACAAGGTGACACCGGCTCCGTCACCTTGTCACCTTGTCACCCCGTCAGGAGTTACGGCAGCCCCACCGCCGCCTTCACTCTCCCAATCACATCCTCCGCGATCACCCGCGCCCGGCGCGCTCCATCGTCCAGCACGTCCCAGACGTAGTTGGGATCGCGGGCGGATTCGGCCCGGCGCTCGCGGTGTGGCGCCAGGGCCTCCGTCAGGTTCCTGGCGAAAATCTTCTTGCAGTCCACACAGCCAATCTCGGCTGTCCGGCAATCGTGATCGATCTGAGCGACGGTCGTGGCCGGGGTGTAGAGCTGATGCATGGCGAAAACGTTGCATACCTCGGGCCGGCCGGGATCGGTGCGGCGCTGGCGCTGTGGGTCAGTGACCATGCTCATCACCCGGCGGTAGATTTCGTCTGGCTCCGCTGACAGTTCGATATGGTTGTCCAGCGACTTGCTCATCTTATTGACGCCGTCGGTGCCCATCACCCGGGGCGTCTCCGTCAGTAATACCTGCGGCTCGACCAGGACCTGGCCCCATCGATTGTTGAACCGGCGCACCACCTCACGCGTAAACTCAATGTGCGGCACCTGGTCCTCGCCGACCGGCACGAAATTGGCCAGGTAGAGGGTAATATCCGCCGCCTGGAGGACAGGGTAGCCCAGCAAACCGTAGTTGACGTTTTCAGGATGCTGGCGCACTTTCTCTTTGAACGTGGGCAGATCTTCCAGCCGGCCAAAGGGTGTCACCATCGACAGGATCGTATGCAACTCCGTCACCTGAGGCACATGCGACTGGACGAAGAGGATGCTCCGCTTGGGGTCGAGCCCCGCGGCCAGCCAGTCCAACACCATCTCGTAGGTGTTGTGTTTAAGGTGGGAAGTATCGACCTCCGTGGTCAGCGCGTGCAGGTCGACCACACAGTAAATACATTCGTACTCCGCTTGCAGTGCCACCCAGTTCTGCAATGCGCCGAGATAATTGCCCAGGTGCAACCGACCCGTCGGCCGCATGCCGCTGAAAATACGCCCTTTCATCAAATCAGTCCTCAAATCAGTCCTCTCCAAAGGATAAGATGGAGAAAGTTTACCACAGAAAACGTGAAACGTGAAATGTCGTTTGACGTTTCGCACCAATTAAGGTATACTTTC
>JBBITV010000224.1:0-6664 GCA_037440585.1 Chloroflexota bacterium | reverse complement strand
AGTGCCGCGCGAGATGAAATTATCACGTACCCTTGTCGGGCAACTTAGCCTTGCGTTGGTGGTGAGCGTGGCACTCGCCACACTCCTGATCGGGCGATTGAGTTCCCTGTACCGGGCCGAGGTGCACCAGCCTGAGGCGCGCGGGCCGATTGGCGAGATCTATGGATTATTCACGGCTGGCCAAACCTTCGTCGCCCCCGGCCCCGGTCTGGCCCGCATCGACGTCATACTTTCAACATACGGAAGACCCAATCAAGGTCCCCTGGTTTTCCATCTCCGTGAGGCCGGCACCGCTGCCGATATCGCCACCATACCGTTCGACGCCGCCACGGTTGAGAACAATGTCTATCGCACCTTTACCTTCCCGCCGCTGAGGGACTCGGCTGGGAAAGCTTACTTTTTCTTCATCGAAGCCCTGTCGAGTACACCCGGAAATGCCATCACCGCCGGGTATAGCATCAGAGATGCCTATCGCATGGGGACCGCATTTCGAGGTGAGGAAGCCCAGGCGGGCGATCTGGCCTTTGCCGTCTATTCCTCATATGCGCCGGGCACCCTCCTGGCCGATACCGGCCTCGCCCTGGCTGATATGGTCCGCTGGGCCATCCCAGCCCTGGCGATCTTTCTCCTGCCCGGGGCGGCGCTCCTGGCCCTGCTATGGCCACGGAACGGTTTCGCCCAACTGTGGGCGGATACGACCGACCCGGCGCAACTGGCAGCGCTGGCAGCCGGTCTGAGCGTCGCCCTGGCCTCCCTGCTACTGCTCTTCGCCAGCACTGCCGGGCTGCGATTGGGGACACTGCCGTTGGCTACGATCCTTTTGGGCTGTGCAGCCGTAGTCCTATGGCGATTTATCCGATTCGGCCCCCGGATCCGTGATACTCTCGCCACCTGGAAGTCATGGTTCCGCCTGAGTGAAAGCTGGCTTTTGCTCATCATTTTCGCCGTGTCGCTGCTGGTGCGGTTGGTGGTCGTCCGCCAGCTCGAGATCCCCCGCTGGGCCGATTCGGTGCACCACACGATGATAACACAACTGCTGGTGGAGCACGGCCGCTTGTTCGACTCGTGGGAGCCGTACGCGCCGCTCAGTACGTTCACCTATCACTTCGGCTTCCATGCTCTGGCAACTTACCTCCACTGGCTGACCGGAATCGAGGTCCCTAGAGCCGTCGTCCTCACCGGCCAGATCCTGAACGGGCTGGCACCGCTCACGGCTTATCTCCTGGCCGCCCGGCTCGCCCGGAGCCGCTGGGCAGGGATCTTCGCCGCCCTGTTCGTCGGCCTACTGTCGCCCATGCCGATGTTTTATGTGAATTGGGGACGGTATACCCAGTTGGCGGCGCTCGTGATCCTGCCGGTCGCGGTTGTTCTGACCCTGCCGCTGATCCGGCCGTCGACCGCTCACGTGCGACTCTTGCTGGTGGCTGCTATCGGCCTGGCCGGGCTGGCACTCGCGCATTATCTCATGCTCACGTTCTACGCGACCTTGATCAGCCTGTATTTCCTGGCGGAAATCCTGGCGCTGCCGCGTCCGGCCAGGACGTGGGCCACAAGCGCCACATGGCGCGTGACAGGAGGAGCCGGCTGGATTGGGGGTATGATCAAGCCCGGTTTGTGGCTCGTGGCGCTGATTGCCCTCGTAGCTATCCTCCTCTTACCCTGGGAAATCCGGATCGTCCAGGGGCGTCTGCTCAACAACCTGGTGGCGATCGTGGGCGACGCTCCCAAATCGGAGTTTGTCAGCCAGCACAATGCGGTGGGCGACATTTTCTTTTTTGTCCCGCAGCCCCTCGTCGTACTGGCATTGGGCGCGGCTGTGTGGGGTCTTGTGCGACGTCGTTGGGCCGTCGTGATGGGGATGAGCTGGATAGCGGCGCTCCTGCTGGTCTCGAATCCCTACTGGCTCGGACTGCCTGGGACGGGGGTGGTCAACAACTTCGCCGTGATCATCGCCGTCTTTCTGCCTTTATCGATCATCATCGGCGCCGGCCTGGCGGATTTGCTGGTGCAATGCACGGTCCGGTGGAAACAGGTGCAAGGAATCGCAGTCGCATTGACCGCCGTCATCGTCGTGCTCGCGATACCCGATCGCCTGTTGGCGCTCCAGCCCGATACTGCACTCGTCGCACCCGCTGACGTGAAGGCCATGGCCTGGATCCGGCAGAATACCCCAGCAACTGCGAAGTTCCTCGTCAATTCGCGGCTATTTTACGCGGGAACCACTGCCCTGGGCGCGGATGCCGGCTGGTGGATACCGCTCCTTGCCGGCCGCCAGACCACTCTCCCACCCATGGTCTATGCCCTGGAGCAAGCGCCAGGCGGCGCGGAATTCCGCGCGGGCCTGCGCCGGCTGGCCGAACAAATCCGCGATCTGCCCCCCGACAGCCCGGCGCTACAAGCCACCCTCTGCGAACGCGGCGTGACCCACGTCTACTTAGGCGCGCAAGGCGGTCCCCTCGACCCGCGTGCCCTGCGAGAGAGCCCGTACTATCGGCTCGCCTACGACGAGGGTGGAGTCTTAATATTTACGCTAGATCCCGCGATTTGCATAACAAGATCCGACTGATTGGCGTTATATCGATGGAGACACCGAGACCCCTACGCGCAAGGGCATACGCTCTCGCGGACTGGACAAGCGCTCGGGCAGGGGCAGCTTGTTCAGACGTGGGCCAGTCGAGGGTCTCCTTTATTGTGTTGGCGCATAACAAACATCACCGGATTGCCGTTATACGGTGTGAGACGCTGAGACTGCCACATAAGAGGGCATTGCCCTCGCGGACTGGACAAGGCGCTCGGGCAGGGGCAGCTTGTTCAGGTGTGGGGCAGCTCAGGGTCTCTTTTTTTTGGCCCAAAAAATCGAGGAGCCAGGAACAAATTCGTTGTTCCTGGCTCACTTCGATAAGGAGGAGAAAACGCAATATTATTATCGGTCATTTCGTGAAAAACCACTGGTCGCAACGTCACTCGGAACCCTACGACATTTATACGATTCCCCTACGAATACCATACGCTCACCCCCCTTCTTGAGTTCTTTGACTGTTTCTGCTACTGGCGGTATACTATAGGCGCTATGACCAGATACTGCGAGCCTGGATACAGATTTGCCCCTCCAAAAATGCGGTGGCTCACCTGGCTTACCATCGCAGCACTGCTGATCGGGCCCTGGGTGCCGCCTGCCGCCGCCCAGACCGAAGACCCGTTCGCCCAGCAGATGCTGGACCGGATGACTGTTGCGGAGAAGGTCGGGCAACTGTTCATCGTGACCTTCAGCGGCAGTGACGTGGGACCTGATTCCGTCATTGGGCGCCTGATCCTGGACTACAAGGTCGGCGGCGTGGTCCTGACCCCGGCCAACGGCAACTTCGTCAACAACGCCATGACCCCCCACCAGGTAGTCACGCTCACAAACAGCCTTCAAGCACTTGCGTTCCAGCCAACCAAGGACGCCGGCACGGCCGGTCCGATCCCGCTCTTGATCGCCGCCGAGCACGAGGGCGACGGCTTCCCCTATACGGCCATTCGTGGCGGCCTGACTCCCGTGCCCAGCGCCATGGCCATCGGCGCGACGTGGCCCGGCGGCTCAGTCCAACTCAACCCTGACGAAAACTACGCCCAGCGTGTCGGACGAATTGTCGGGCGCGAGTTGCGTGCGCTCGGAGTCAACCTGTTGCTCGGCCCATCCCTTGATGTTCTCAACAGCCCGCGCCCCGGCTTGAAGGGCGATCTCGGCGTGCGCTCCTTCGGCGGCGACCCGTATTGGGTGGGCAAGCTAGGCAAAGCGTACATCCGCGGCATCCATGAAGGCAGCAAAGGCCGCGTAGCTACCGTGGCGACGCACTTTCCCGGCAACGGCGGCAGCGACCGCAGCCCCGATGAAGAGGTCGCGACCGTCGAGAAGTCGATCCAGGAATTGACGCGCATCGAACTGGCGCCGTTCATCGCCGCTACTCAGAGCGATCCAGACAATCTCGGCGTGACCGATGCCCTCATGTCGTCGCACATACGGTATCGCGGCTTCCAGGGCAATATTCGCCAGTTGACCCGCCCGATAAGCCTGGACGCGGCCGGCCTCCAGGCTTTGTTGAATCTCAAAGACCTGGCGACATGGCGCACACGCGGCATAGTTCTCAGCGACTCCCTGGGTGTACCGGCCATCCGCAAATATTACGATCCCCAACTCAAGACTTTTCCCGCCAAGAGCATCGCCCAGGATGCCCTCCTGGCCGGTAACGACCTGCTTTATCTGTCACGTTTCGCGCTCAACGACAATTGGCCCGAGCAACTGGCCAACATTCAAGCAACGATCCAGTTCTTCCGCGAACAGTATGCGCGTGACCAGACCTTCAAGGCGCGTGTCAACAGCGCCGTGCGGCGCATCCTCAGCCTCAAACGCCGTCTCTACTCCGAGTTCAACCTGAAGAACGTCCAGGTCGACCCGGAGCAGATCGCCGGCGAAGTCGGGCAAGGCAAGAGCGACGTCGCCCAGATCGGTGAAAAGGCGGTGACGCTGATCTATCCCGGCGCCAGCGAGCTAGCCGACCGGCTGCCTAGCCCACCACGGCGTGATGAGCGTATCCTCATTATCACCGATGCGCGCCAGGTCACCGACTGCCCGGCGTGCGAGCCATTTCCGCTCATCGCGGCGGATGCTCTGCAGCAGGCCATCCTCCAGTTCTACGGCCCCAAAGCGACCGGCCAGATCGCGCCTGAGCAGATTTCCAGCCTGACCTTTAACCAGCTCAAGGCCTTTCTACAACCGAGTGAGCAATTCAAGATCACCAGGGAGGAACAGGCGCGCATCGAACGGCTGATACGCGGCGCCGATTGGATCATCTTCGCCCTGCTGGATCTCAACCCCGTCGACTACCCAGCCTCGGACGCGCTCAAGGTTTTCCTCAAGCAGCGAACCGATCTGCGTGATAAGAAGATCGTCGCCCTGGCCTTCAACGCGCCCTACTACCTGGACACGACGGAGATCAGCAAACTGACGGCATACTACGGCGTCTTCAGCAAGGTTGCGCCTTTCATTGACGCCACCGTGCGCGCGCTGTTCCAGGGATTTCCGGTCCAAGGCGGGTCACCGGTAAGCATCGCCGGGGTGAACTATGAGCTTCAAATGGAGCCCAAGCCCGCGCAATCGATCCGTCCCCTGCTTATCACACCCGGCACCACAGGACCGATCCAGGTGGGAACCACGCTGCGTGTGCGCACGACACCCATTGTCGACCGCAACGGGCACCGCGTGCCGGATGGTACACCCGTCGTCTTCCGGCCCTTCTACCCGCGTGATTCCGTTTACCTCTCGCCCCAGGAAACGATCACGGTGGACGGTATCGCAGAAGCGACCGTCCTGGCCGAGCGCCCCGGTCTCTTGCAGATCACCGCCCAGAGTGGCGCGGCCGCTACCTCGGAAGCCGACGTGCTGGCCCTGACAATCCAGGGTGACCGTGAGGTCACTGCCACTCCTTCGCCCATCCCGACGAGCACACCGACGCCGGTCCCGGCCACGACTACGCCGCCGGCCACGCTGACGCCGGGTATACCTGGCGGGCAGCCTGGCCCGGCCCCGAACTGGGGCGCCTTGTTCCTGTCTCTGGCCGCCATAGGCGCCGGCAGCGGGGCGGCCTATACCCGCCGGCGCGAGCGACCCATGCCTTTGTCGCGTCAAGTTCGCTTCCTCTTGCTCAGTGCGGCAGGCGGCCTGACCGGTTACATCCTGGCGGGAGCGATCCTCGTCAGTATTCTCCCGGTGCCGCACATGGTGCTGGTGCCACTGGTGAGCCTGGGGTGTACCTTGGTGCCATTTGCCTGGCTGTGGTACAGGGAGGAACGCTGGCTATAGCCGGTTGGGACACCGCCTGAAGGTGCGTTCGAGGGTCAGGGTATCGGGGTAGGCGTTGGGCCAGCCGCTAACGGCGGGCGCGCCGTTACGATGACGGCCAGGACCAGGAGGAACAGGACCAGGGCTAGCAGCCCAGCATTATCGGAGAGAACGGTTTCCCACGTTCGGTGGACGGGCACAGCCAGGCCATCCGGAACAGTGGCCAGCGGCCTGGAGGAAAATAGCAGATCGCGGAGGGCATCCACATCTGGCGGACGCTCGTTGGGATGCATGGCCATCATCTGCTCGATAGCGCGCTCCATCCGCAGCGAGATGCGCGGGTTCAGGCTACGAGGCGCTTCAAGCGCAGCCGGATCCAGGAAACGTTCCTGGGCCGTGGCTGGCGGCCGGCCTGTCAACAAATGATACAGTGTCGCTCCGACAGAGTAGATGTCTGAGCGAACGTCGGTGTGTCCGGTTCCGCCATACTGTTCGATGGGGGTGTAAGGCAATGAGCCAAGACCGCGCACGACGGTGACCGTGCGCGGATCCGTAGGATCGAGCGGCTTGACCAGCCCAAAATCGACAAGCTTGATACGTCCCTGGGGCGTAAGCTTGATATTGGACGGCTTGATGTCCCGGTGCAGAACCGGCGGGTCCTGCGCATGCAAGTACTCGAGTGCATCGACGAGTTGGCGCATCCATTCCAGGACCTGCTGTTCAGAAAGGAACCGTCCCTCGCGGCGGGGCTGGTCCACGAGTTCCCTGAGATCGTGTCCATCGACTAAATCCATCACCATATAGTCGCGGCCGTTTTCAGCGAAGTAGTCCGAGACGCTGTGT
>JBBITV010000223.1:0-6678 GCA_037440585.1 Chloroflexota bacterium | reverse complement strand
TCATTGGTATATCATTGGTATATCATTGGTATATCATTGGTATATCATTGGTATATCATTGGTATACTGGAAGAAAATCAGTGAATTTTGCGGGGATGGTTCACAATAGGTTGACACTTTAACAATCGCATAGACTTGCCAACAGTGGCTAGTTCGGGGATAATCGCCATGCTCGCAACGACCACACTTTGGCAGGAGGTCAGAACATGGCAGCGTATCGTGTTCC
This sequence comes from Chloroflexota bacterium, assembly GCA_037440585.1. Lineage (GTDB taxonomy): Bacteria > Chloroflexota > Anaerolineae > Epilineales > JBBITV01 > JBBITV01. Next base: position 6,452 of record JBBITV010000223.1, on the reverse strand, counting down.
CGAATTCACCCTGGAGCAACGCGCCGAAGCAGCGGTGCAGCTGCTCGTGCCGGTGCCCGACCGCCGGTGGGGACTGGTGTCCGAACTGGCGCGCCTGTACGGTGTCTCGCGCGCACTCTTGTACGAGACCCGAGCTCGTGCGTGGGAGGCCATCGTCGGGGCACTCCTTCCCCGCGAGGCCGGTCGGCCGGTCCAGACCGCCACGCTGACGGTGGACAAGGCGTTCATTGACCGCACCATCGCGGTCCTCCCCCTGCTGAAAGGCAGCGTGCGGGACATCCGCCTGGGCCTGAGCCTGATCTTGGGCGTGGCGCGTTCGGTGGGCTACATCAGCGAAACGCTCACCGCCGCGGGCGAGCGAGCCACCGCCGACAACCTGGAGCTTAGGGTGCCGCCGCCGATCCTGGGGGAGGCCGACGAGATCTTCCAAGGGCGGAAACCGTGCCTCACGCTGGTCGATGGGCGGTCGTTCCTGGTGCTGAATCTCACCCCGACGGCGTCCCGCGACAGCACCACCTGGGGGCTGACCTACCTGGACCTGGTGGAACGCGGCGTCCGGTTCCAGGACCTGGCCTGTGACGGCGGGACCAGGCTGCGGGCCGGGGTGCGCGAGGCCGAACTGGCGATTCCCTTGCGGCCAGACCTGTTTCATCTCCTGCACGACGCCCAGCGCCTCACCCGCCGCCTGGAAGGCGCGGCCTACAGAGCCATCCAGACCGCCGAACGCGCCCGCCAGGCTGAGCGGGAGGCCCGGGGCCTCATGCGTCGCCGCGGCCCACGCCTCAAGCTCAAGGTGCCCTTGCCCCAGGCCGAGATCGAGGAAGCCCAAGCCATGGCCCGCTTTGACCATTGGTGTTGGCTTCTCGGTGAGGTGCGCCTGGCACTGGAACCCATCACGCCCGCCCACCGCATCGTCTCGGTGGCAGAGACCAAGGCCACCCTGGCAACAGCCGTCGAACTGCTCAAGGAGTTGAACCATCCAGACCTCACGGCCTTCGCCGACGATCTCCAGGAAAAGATACCGGACCTGATCGCTCCCTGGGAGTGGCTGGAGCAACAACTGGCTCCGGTGCTCAAGGACCTGGATGTTGAGACACAAGCGTTTATCCTGTGGGCCTGGCAGCATCGTCACGCGTTGAACTTGAACCTTGACACGGACATCCCAGAGGACCTCCGTGCCGTCGTGCGCAGCGTCTGGGAGACCTTGGGGCTGTTCCACCGCTCCTCCAGCCTGGCCGAGTCCTTGCACAGTTGGCTGCGCCCCTACTTGCAGATTCACCGGGGGATGCCCCAGTGGTTGCTGCCTTTGCTGCAGCTCTTCTGGAACCACCACCCGTTCGAGCGAGGCAAGCGGGCAGGCAGTAACCCCCTGGAATTGGCAGGCGTGCAGGACGCGCCTTCTCTGGCGGAGGTGTTGGATCGACTGTTCCGCCCCAATGCAGCCGCCCAGCCGGCTTAATTTTTCAAGGTGCCACAGTGTCAACCTATTTCAGCCCGTAATTGAACCATCCCAAAACCTTCGTCAGCAATGTACCCTTTGTGTCACCGATTTGATCCACCAGGGCTTTCAAGGAAGCTGCGGAACCGAGCAATTGACCGCTTTGAAGCGCTACCCACTCATACTGGAATACTGCTTGCTCGGATTTCGCCTCTCCGTCGCTTTCTGAATTCCCTTTGGTCGTACTCAGCACGGATCAGCATAGCACATCTTTGTCTAGAGGGTGAATGGGCAGCTCACTTCCGCCTTCGGTTTTTCTTGCGTGACTTCTCCGCCTGCTTGCGTTTGGCCTTGGCTTTCGCTTTGGCTTGGCGATCGGGTTTGGGCGGGCGGGCAACTTGGGAGGCACGGATATCAGGTTGAGGCGGGAAGAATTCACGGGGCATCAGGTCTTCGTCAGGTTTCTCCAGACCCAAGGCAACTTGCACATCTTCCCAGTCTCCGACGATAAACTCTTCAACGCGATCAGCAGCGAACGCGCGCTCCATCACGGGCGCCGATTCTCTCGCGTGCAAACCGAGCAGGTTAACGATCAGAAAGGCGTTGAGCTCCGGATCGTTCTCGGTGAACCGTTCCAGTTGGCGGGTGAGGGCGGCTACACACTCATCACGCGCTGCGGGATGTCTTTTGCCGATCTCTTCCAGGCTGGACGCAGCCGTGGCACGCGGAAACAAATCGTGAGATGGGTCGGCCAGGTATGCGCCAAGTGCAGGGATAGCCGCCGGGCCAATCATGCCATAGACCTCTGGCAGTTCCTCTCTGGCCCAGTCGCTCTCTTCCAGCTCATGGAACAAGCGCATAAGTGGCTCAATGGCCACTTCCGCGCGCAGTTGTCCCAGGGCACGCCAGGCGTGAATGGGTGCCCAGACTTCGAGACTGTCCGAATCAGCCCAATTCAATTCATCATCCGTTGCCATACGGATGAGGTCCGGAATGTGCTGCGACCCGAGACCGAGTTCGAGATAGTTGGGCCATCCGATGAAGTGGCGGCAATCGCCGAACGTGAGCAATTTGTCAACAGGCAGTGGGTAACTCTCACTCATCACGGTATCATCTTCTCCGGCTGGTTGGATTGACAGGCGGTCATCACAGTAGTATTATAGCACATAAGAACATGGAATTGGAGTGGCGACATGGCCAGGAAACTTGAATCGAATCCATCCACTTTGGAGCGGTGCGTTGCCCGCTGGGGACGCTACGCCGTGCCTGAGGTCGAACCGCAGCCGATCACCTTCGAGCACTACATGGCCTGGACGCCCGAAGAATCCACCAAGGCGGAACTCTTCGACGGGCGGGTTGTGTTGGGTGGCGGGGATGATAGTGTCGAGCGGATGCTGGCTTTCATGTTACGGGCGTTTGGCCTGCGCGAGGCAGTGCAATTGGCGCCAGCAGCATTGTGGCGGCAGGCACTGGCGTTGGCCGCCGAGGGGAGGCCTGTGCCAGCACCCGTGGAACTTGAGCCGACCGTCGAGCCGGGCGAGGTCGATCCCGATGCCGAAGACCGGCTGGTCGAGCGACGTGGCGCGGGTCGGGACTTATGGTTTGCTCTGTGGAAGCACACTGAACTGCTGGGTTGGAAGGGCACCGGGCTCGGGATTTTGGCGGTGAAAATCGGCGACGACGTGCTCGTCCCTGACGGGCTGTTCCTCGCAGACAATCGTAAGGACCTCCAGGTCATCCACAAAGTGAGAGACGGTTAGCTCGATGAAGGCCTGGTCGAACCAGTCGAAGGCGTCGATCTCGGCGGCGAAGGCTTCTCGCACAGCCTGGCTAATCTGGGGCGCTTTCGTCTGCACCGCCAGCCGGTACGTCTCTTCCAGGTCCATCTTCAAGGGATAAGCGGGTGAAATATCCAGGTCGAGAAGCTCGCGGGGGCGACTGTAGAGCTTCAGCGTCTGGCCCAGCACCTCCAGCACCAGGGAGTGGATGTGGGTCGTCAGCAGGCGTTGATTGTCCAGCAGGAAACGCGGCGCGGCGATGCGCCCGGCAATGATCTTCTCCGGAAAGCGGTAGAAGTACTGGTCGTGGGGACCCCGGTGGGAGCCGACGCCACAGAAGACGGTGATCAGCGATGGCTGGCCCTTGCGCCCGGCGCGGCCCGCCCGCTGGGCATAGTTGGACGGCGAGGGGGGCACGTTCCGCATGTAGATGGCAGAGAGATCGCCGATGTCAATCCCCAGTTCCATGGTGGGTGTGCACACCAGCAGGTTGAGCGGATGGGCCGGGTCCTTGAAGTGGGCCTCGATCTCCTTGCGGTCGTCGCCCTGGAGCTGGCCGCTGTGCTCCTCGGCCTTAATGGCCACCGCTTCCGCCAGAGAGGTGGTGTACTGGTGGCGGAAGTAGTTCGCTGCCAGGTCCACGCCCGGCTGGAGCGCCGCGCACGTGATGCCCGTACACACCTCCAACGCCTTGAAATGGTGGACCGTGCCGCACTTGGGACAGGCCAGGTGCCGGGTGTGTTCGGTGGCTTGCAAGAGCAAAACGTCGGGGTTGACCATGTAAAGGGTGTGGGTAAGGCGCTGCCTGCCCACGCGCTCGCTAACCGGCTGCTCTACCAGGAAGCCCGCCCGCTCGTCGGATAGGGCTCTGACGACTGCGGGGATGACCTGGCACGCCGTCGCGTGATCCAGGCCCAGGGCGCGCCGGGTCCACACCACCAGCGAGGTGCGCGGGCCGGTGAAACGGTAAGTGGTGATCCAGCCGCTGGCGACGTCAGCGGTGTCGGAAAAGCCAATGGGGCCAGGCGGAGTGAAGCTGTGGAAGAAGGCGTCCTCGTTCAGCCGGTCCAGCACCTCGGCCTCAAAGGTGTTGGGGTGCAGCAGTGCCTCATGTGCAACGGCCAGTCGCTTGCGGACGATGTCCAGGAAGCCCAACAGGTAATCGTAGCGGACGTCAGCCTCTCGCTCGCCCAAGACCTGTACCCCAGCCCAGACCTGATCGTCGGCGGCGAACTGGTCCAGGCCGTTGTAGCCGACGACGAGCAGGCCCACGTCCTCCAGGTTCTGGTGGGTGTAACGGTGGGTGCCCTGAAGATCGAGCAGGGTGGCGAACTCCAGGTAGCGCTGGTAACGCTGCTCGGTCTGGCGGTCACGGCCATAGGCCCGCCGGTCGCGTCGATAGTCGGGCAGGACGTCGGCTACCTGCTGGGTGCGGAACAGGCGTAGCCCGACGTCGGCCAGTTCCATGAACTCGCCCTCGGCCTCGGTGCAGCCGTGTTCTCGTAGCGTGTGATAGAGCGCGCGGCGGAAGGCCAGGCGTTTCTGCAGGTGGTTGATGTGGGCAGCCTGCAGGGCGGTATCCTGGCGGTTGTCAGAAAAGGCGATGAGCTTGCGCTCGGCCTCGGGCAGGCGCGCCAGGGTGTTGCCGATGAGGACATCGGTGGCCGTGGAGCGGCCGACCGTGCCGAAGGTGAACAGCTTGTTGAACTCCCTCTCGCGGCGGTCGTAGGTGATGCCGCAGGCGGGGCAGAGCAGGAGCGGCGCGGGGACCAGGCAGACGGGGATGGGGTGAGGGTGGGGGCAGGCGTGATGCGTGATGCGTAATGCGTGAGGAATAGGATAGCTGCCGGCTGTCACTGTAGGCAGGATGTGGTTACAGTTGTGACAGTAGAGCCGGTTTTCGGGGGCGGCGTCTCGATAGCGGGACTTCAGGTTGCCGGTGGGGGTGAGCCAGTTTTCGGGCAAAGGGGCGGCGTTGGGATCGTGGTGAGCCGGGTAGAGGTAGTAGGCGGTGCCTTCGTATTCGAGAGCGTCCAGGTCGCGGGGGTGCAGGGTCCCGTCACCGGTCACGGCCACGCCAAAGAACTCCTGGCCGCAGGCGCGGCAGAAGTGCACCGGGAAGGTGATCACGCCGGCTCGCCCCTGGGCGGCGCACACCGGGCAGGTTCGTTCACCCCGGTCGTTGAGGTGAGGGCCGTCCGTGGCGTTGGTCTGGCCGCGGATGCAGGCGGTGATCGCTCGTCCCTGGGAGAAGAAGGCGTGCAGCTTGGGCGCCAGGCCAGAGCGATCGGCCAGCGCCTGCTCCACCTCGGCGCGGGAAACGCCCAGGCGTTGGGTGACCTGGCTCACCGTTTGGGGGCCTTCGGCCAGCAATGCAGCGATGGCCCGGGACAGAGGGGGTAGGTCGCCAGGGAGCGGGGCATAGGTTTCGCCAATGACGTGCTGGGGCGCGAAGGGTTCGCCAAAGATGCGGGCGGCGAAGTCGGCGACGACGGTAGCAGCCCTCACCCCCGGCCCCTCTCCCAACTCTGGGAGAGGGGGGTTAGTGGTGCCTTCTGGTTCTACGGTCGCGCTGGTGCCGATGCAGCGCAGCTTGCCGGTGGTGCCGGTGTGTTGTTTCAAGCGGCGGATCAGGCAGGCCACGTCGGCGCCGCGCTTGCCGGTGTAGGTGTGGATTTCGTCCAGGACCAGGAAGCGCAGCACGCCGCGATGGGCCGGGGGGAAGAGGACCAGGTCTTCGAAGCGGGTGAGGAGCAGCTCGAGCTGGACGTAGTTGGTCATGAGGATGTCGGGCAATTGCTCACGGATCTCGTGGCGGGAGAGGAGCTCGCTGTCGAAGGGCTGGTCGCGGCCAAAGACGGCCTGGTACTGTTCCAACGCTTCGTTGGGGGAGTTTTTGGTATCGCCGGTGTAGAGGGCTACCTTGAGCCCCGACCCGGCCAGGCGGCGGGCGAAGTCTTCGTACTGGGAGTTGCCCAGGGCGTTCATGGGGTAGACGATGACGGCTTTGATGCCCCGGATACCCTGGTCACGCATGTGCAGGGCCTCGCTGACAATGGGGATGCCGAAGCAGAAGGATTTGCCGGAGCCAGTGCCGGTGGCGATGATGGTGTTGTGGGCACGACCCCCTTCCCCAGCCCTTCCCCCTACGAGGGGGAAGGGAGTGGCCCTCACCCCCGGCCCCTCTCCGCCCCCCCTCGGTCCCCCCCAACCTTGGGGGGGAAGGGAGAGAGGGG
>JBBITV010000222.1:0-6716 GCA_037440585.1 Chloroflexota bacterium | reverse complement strand
GCGGGGCAGGCGCCTTCGGCCCGGTGGCCGTCCCGGTCTGGCAACAACTGCGCTGCTTGAAACTGGGCACGCCGGCCACCGTTTCAGTCGCCACTGCCCGGGCTGCCCTCTTGGCCCGCTCTGCCCCCCCCTCTCCGTCAGTACCCCAGGGAACCGGCCCCCCCGGCCCCCCAATCCTGGGGGGCGTCAGTGGCCGGATCGAGGTTTCCACCCCAGAATTGGGGGGGATAGGGGGGGCTCCACTGAGGGCCGGGGGTGGGGGCATTTTCCGCCTGGCCGATTATCCGCGCCCCGCCGGCGACAACGGCCGCGGGATGCACTGGGTGCCTACCATCGGCTCCTCGCCGGCCGTCGTCGATCGCTTTGTCCAGGAAATGGTGGACATGAAGATCAAGTGGGCCGTTGTCCTGAACGGCGGGACGGACACGGGTCGCAATGACTACTTGATCAGGCGGCTGGTGGAGAAGGGGATCATGCCCATTCTGCGCGTCTACACGCCCGGCTTGACCCCCATCGAGGGCGATCTCGCGGCCATGGTCCGGCACTTCCGTGCCCTGGGTGTCCAGTACTTCCAACTCTACAATGAGCCTAACCTGCGCCACGAGAACGGCGGGCGCGCGCCGGACGTCCAGCGTTACCTGGACCTCTGGATTCCCGCTGCCCGGACGGTGGCCGCCGCTGGCGGGCTGCCCGGCTTCGGCGCCCTCAGCCCCGGCGGCGACGTGGACGACTTGCAATTTCTCCAAAGCGCCCTGGCCGAGATCAGACGCCGCGGTGCGCTCGACGTCCTGGACCGTGCCTGGGTCAGCGTCCACAACTACACCGGCGACCACCCCATCGCCGACACCGGCGACGGCTGGGGATTCTACCGCTACCGTCGCTACGACGACATCTTGCGCCGCGAGCTGGGTCGCAGCCTGCCACTGATCGGCACCGAAGGCGGCACTCACGCTGGCGCTTCTATCTCAGTCTCTCGGCAAGTCGACATGGTGCGCGATGCCTTTCGCGCCATGTCCAACGCCGAACCAAACTACTTTGCCTACACCTATTGGTTGATCGCCAACGCCGAGGGCGGCGGCCGGGACGAGGCGTTCGAGCAACACGCCCTGTTCCAGCCTGGCCGTGTTAGCCCTGTCGTTCATGCTCTGAAGGAGCTTGCTTAACAATGACGAATGGCCAATGACCAATGACCAATAATTAAGAGCCTTTTGGATTTGGTCATTGGGATTTGGTCATTGATGTGGAGGTGGTAAGTCATGAAGAAGTTCTTCTTTCTCCTGGTCGTTGCGTTAGCCCTGGGCCTGATCTTCGGGATTCGCACTGCGCCTCTTGCCCGGGCCGATGTCAGACCCGGTACTATGGTCCAGTTGCCAATCCTGGGCATTCCCACTGCCCAGAATGAGGACGTCGACTTCACGATTGAGATCCAGAATGTGGGCAGCGACTTCACCCGGGCAGTGTTGTTCGTGATGCCCTTGCCCTCGGGCTCCTGCGCGCCCCAGCAGAATCCGCTCAGGTGGATGGAGTGTACCGGCGTCCTGGCTCCCGGCAGCGCGTGGACCTTCGTCCGCACGCAACTACCGGTCTGGGCCCAATCCGCCATCGTATTCTCGATCCCTGGCGACTCCAGTTGTACCAATCTCGATTCCGGTGAGTTCCCACCCGCGCCCGGTTCCATCCTCGGGACAGGGCAGCCCCTGGCCGTCGAGGTCGTCCGTAAAGGTCCAGGACTTGACCCGACCCTGGCCGTGAGCTCCGCCTATTCAGGCATCTCTCAGGAGATGACCGGGACCTACGACCCCGTTTATGGTTCGTTCAGTTACTACACGCCCCTCCTGTATGCTGGTGTGCGCGGGCTGAACTCCTGGCTGTACATCCAGAATACGGGTAATGCCTGCACCTCCGTCGAGATGTGGTTCAGAACGCTGGGTGATTGTGTGCGTGCCCAGATTGCCGATATCCCCGCCCTGCTGCCGGGAGAGAGCCAGGCCGTTGACGTGGGCACCCTGGTTCCACCTGGGTTCCAGGGCTCAGCCTGGGTCCGCACCTCGCAGCCGGTAGCCATCGTAGTCGACATCATTGGCGCTGATTTACTCATGACCTATCATGGCGTCCCATCGGAGATCAGCTATGTGTTTAATGGGACACCGTTCGCACCGTCCGGCTCGCAGGTGCTGTATGGGCCGCTTTTCTTCCGCGAGGATCAGGGCTGGGAGACGGTGCTGGCCATCCAGAACATGTCAAGCATCGTCAACGCCAAGGTCAAGGTTATATTCTTTGATAACTCCGGCGACATCGTCGGCAGCCTGATCGACTGGGTCTGTCCACGCGGGAGCCAGCTCTTTTCCCTGGCGGCGATCGATGCGCTACGCGGCACAAAAGTCGGATCGATTCGTGTCGAGAGCCAGGAGTGGTGGACACCGGGTGATCCGCTCGTTCGCCCGCCCAACATTAACGGCGTGGCACAATTGATCAAGCTTGAAGGCCCGTTGCAGACTGATCCTCTGGAGGCCATCGCCTATAACCTCTTCCCGGAGCAGCAAGCTTTTACCTGGCAGGTGGGAGCGGGCGGTGGCGGACTTGAAAGCGGGGTAGGCGTGATCGGCATTCCGAGTCTGATGAAGCGCGGCGGAAGGTTGACCACTGAGTTGGCCATCCTGAACGTGGTACCCAAGCCGGGCTTCACCGACTTCGCCTTGTTCGTCTACGACCAGAATGGGCTCATCGACGTCGTCTGCCAGAAGCTGCACGAGAATCAGTTGGACTATATTAACCTGGATCAGTGGAACTTCCTGCACAGTGGTTTTAGAGGCTCGGCGGTCATTTCGGCGACTTTCTGGGAGCACGATGTCTTCTCCAGCACCGGCGGGTTCGTCCGGAACCTGGTGGGCCTGGCGGCCGTCAAAGTCGAACGTTCTGGCACCGTGCTCGGCGTCGACGTCCCTGGTGATGAGAGCGGGGGATCCGAAGGCTTTCCGATCAGGAGCTCGTTTGAGTTCATGGGGCCGTCTGCGCCGTGCCAGATCGACAGCGGGGATGACTAAGTATGAGCTTCCGAACGGGCTTCCGCATCAGCGGCTCGGCGTTGACTGCCGAGCGAGTGCGGATGGACGTCATTGCCAACAACATCGCCAACGTGAACACCACGCGCACGCCGCAGGGTGGACCGTACCGGCGGCAGCAGGTCGTGTTCGCCCCTCAGACAGCGGTCCCGATGTTCCAGATCAGTTCGAGCGGCGGCCGGCTGGATACGGGGCGCGGCGTGCGCGTCCTGGCGATTGTGGAGAACAACGCGCCCGGCCTCACAGCCTACGAGCCGGATCACCCAGATGCCGACGCCAACGGTTACGTGACGTATCCCAACGTTGACGTCAACACCGAGCTGGTCGACATGCTGGCCGCCCGCCGGGCCTACGAGGCGAATGTGGTGGTGATCAACGCCGCCAAGGCGATGGCGATGCAGGCGTTGGAGATTGGACGGGTGTAGAAGAGACGCGTTGAGGAGAATGGCATATGCCCATCGACGGCGTAGCGGGAATAGGGGCAACTGGAATCGAGAGAATTGCGGGGATAGGTACAGGCGGGCAGGGTGCCGCGCCGGGCGCGAAGGCCGCCGCTGAATCCTTCGGACGGCTGTTAGACCAGGCGTTGGAGGGTCTTAACCGTATTCAGGTCGAAGCTGACGCCAGCAGCGCCCGCCTGGCGGCTGGGGAGCCGGTAGACCTGCACGATGTGATGCTTGCGGTCGAGGAGGCGGACCTGTCCCTGCGCCTGGCGCTGCAAATGCGCAATAAGCTCATGGAAGCTTATCAAGAAATCAACCGGATACAGGTTTAGTAGATGAATCAACTCTGGAGCGAAGGGGCACGGCTATGGAATAGCCTGGGTCGACGGCAACAAGTCGTCCTGGTTGTGCTAGGCGTGGGAGTGGTGGTATTGCTCGGGATGCTCGCCATGTGGGCGGGCCAGCCCGAATACACTACAGCTTACACCAACCTTTCAGAGCAGGATGCCGCAGCTATCGTTCAGCAGCTCCAGAAGCAGCAAGTACCTTACCAACTGATCGGTAACGGCACCACGATTCGTGTGCCGGCCAACCGGGTCTATGCCATCCGGCTGGATATGGCCCGCCTCGGGTTGCCCAAGGGTGGTGGCGTCGGCTTTGAGCTGTTCGACGGCAATAACCTGAGCAGCCTGGTGGTGACGGATTTCGCTCAGCGCATTAACTTCCAGCGCGCACTGGAGGGTGAGCTGGGGCGGACCATCGGCGGGCTGGATGCCATCGAGCAGGCGCGGGTTCACCTGGTCATCCCGGAGAGAACCCTGTTCACCGAGCAGGCCAAGGAGCCCACGGCTTCGGTCATGGTGCGACTACGCTCCGGGCGCAAATTGAGCGAGGAGCAGGTTTGGGCCATTGGCAACCTGGTGGCCAGTAGTGTTGAGGGTTTGCGACCGGAAAATGTCACCATCGTCGACGTCAACGGGCGAGTGCTGGCGGAAGGTGCCGGAGGCGAGACAAAAGCTAGCAAGACAGGCCCCGGCTCAGCATGTCGCAACTGGCGGTGCAGCAAGATTTTGCCCACGACCTGGAAATCCGGCTGCAACAAATGCTGGATCAGACCCTGGGATATGGCAAGGCGGTCGTGCGTGTCAACGCCACGCTGAACTGGGCCCAGGTTCAGACGACTAAAGAGAGTTTCGATCCCTTGCCGAACAGCAAAGCCGGGGTGGTACGCAGCGCCCACGAAGTTATCGAGCGGCAGGCGGGGGGAACCACGGCGGGTGGGGTGCCGGGGACCGCATCCAATGTTCCGCCTCTCGGTGCTGTACCGAGTTACCAGGGTGTGCTCACCGATACCAGTGGAGGGCCCTACGTCCGCCATGAGGCTACGGTCAATTACGAGTTGAGCAAGACCGTGCAGCAGCAGGTGGACTCACTTGGCGAAGTCAAGCGCCTTTCCGTCGCCGTGGTCGTGGATGCCAGCATCGATCCGGCCCGGATCACGGCCATCGAGGAGATGGTGGCAACGGCAGCCGGCCTCGACCGGGTGCGCGGCGACACGATCACCGTGGACACCCTGCCCTTCGAGACAACTTCCGTCCAGGATAAGAAGGCTCTGGAAGAGCAGCAACGCTGGAATCTTTACATGGACATGGCCAAGATTGGCGCGGCCCTGCTCGGGCTCGTCCTGGTGTTGTGGTTCTTGCGGCGCAGTTTCAAGCGCCTGGAAGCCCATGTACCCGTGGCGACCATTTTGCCGCCGGCAGCCGAAGCCGCGCAGCTTATGACACCCCTCCAGATTCTGGAGGCCCGCGAAGCTGAATTCTCCGAGCCGGACATCGAACTGGACCTGGAGGATATCCGCCACCGTAAGCATGTGGAGCAACTGGCCAAGGAACAACCCGAAGTCGTGGCGCGCGTGATCCAGCGCTGGCTGGCGGAGGGGCGCTAGGTGATGAGTGCACGCGGCAGCGGGCCGCGCAAGGCTGCGGCCTTGCTCATGATGATAGGCACCGAGGCCTCGGCTGCGGTCCTGCGGCACTGTGGTGATAAGGAGATCGAGCGGCTCACCCAGGAACTCATTAACATAGGCGATATTACCACGATTGCCCTCCAGGACCAGCACGCCATTCTGGACGAGTGCGTCTGGCTGGCGCGCGTCCAGGGCGGCGCGGCCGGGTCGGGGTTGGACTATACCTGGCAATTGCTGACCCAGGTGTTGGGCGAGGCGCGGGCGAACGAGCTGATCAAGCGCATTCGCACCGGCGACAGCGGGATCCCTTTCGACTTTATGCGTGGCACCGACCCGGGCCAGTTGGCCGAGTTCCTGCAAGAGGAACATCCGCAAACGGTTGCGGTGATTCTATCGTACCTGCCGCCCGAGCAGGCCGCCCAAATTCTGTCGCGCTTGCGGCCCGAGCTCCAGCGTGACCTGGCCGAACGAATCGTGTCGATGGGGCAGATGGCGCCGGACGTTGTCAAGGATCTCGAACGGGGCCTGGCAGCCAAGCTCACGCCCATGCTCACGAATATTCAGGACGAGGCTGCCAAAGGGATCGACTCTTTGGTGGCGATCATGAAATCGGTCGATCGGGGCACTGAGAAGACAATTCTGGAATACCTGGCCACCCATAACCCGGCCCTGGCCGAACAACTCCGGCAAAAGATGTTTGTGTTCGAGGACCTGGTCCTGCTGGACGACCGCTCGGTACAGCGCGTGCTTCGGGAGGTCGATCCGAAGGACCTACCGCTGGCGCTCAAGGCCGCCGGTTATGAAGTGCGGGACCTTATCTTCCGTAATCTGTCCACCCGGGCGCGGGATATGTTGAAAGAGGAGCTGGAGTCGATGGCACCGCAAAGACTGAGCAACGTCGAAAAGGCGCAACAGCGGATCGTCGATGTCGTGCGTCGCCTGGAGGACGCCGAGGAGATATTGATTTCACGGGGTGGGGAGAAGGAGCGGATTGTATGAGCCGGGGACTGATCCGTATTGCCAGAGGGGACGCGGATGTCCCCCCTGCTCCCCTTAACGCGCGGTCGCGCGGCCCCGCGAGTGTTCGTGCGGCAGAAACTGATTTGTCTGGTAGCCATCTTGGGCCGCACGAACACTCCGCGCCAAGTAGCGGACTTGAGACGGAGTCTCCACAAGCGTTCGCGCGGCAGGAACACCCGCAAGACACGTCACCTTTGGCCGCGCGAACGCTTGTGCTGCCGC
>JBBITV010000221.1:0-6728 GCA_037440585.1 Chloroflexota bacterium | reverse complement strand
ACATCCTCATCCCGGCTGACCACATATGTGGCCCCTCCGACCAGCCCTGTCTCCAGCTTTCTGAGACAGGGTGACAAGGGGATAGGGAGACAAGGAGCACTGCTGCTAGCGCTTGATGATCCATTGCTCAGGGTGTAGGATCATATTGACCAACTTCCCAAGGATGTTGTCGTAGGTGGTATACAGTTCACGCCCAATCGCTGCATCGAGATAATTGCACTTGACCGAGAACTCCAGCCAGACTTGGGTCTCTGCTGCCTCGGCCCCCGCGTCATTCAGCTTGCTCACAAAAGCCCCTTCATAGCGACGTTTCCGCCAGGCCTCGGCGAGGCTCGTGCAAACAGAGCGGGACGCACGACGAATCTGATCGACTAAAGAGTAAGTCTCTTCTCGGGGAAAAGTCCTCGTCAGCTCAAAGATCCGCATCGCCGTCTCAAATGCCATCTGGTATACATCCAGATCACGATGCGTCTTTATCTCTCCCATTCACCCTGTCTCCTTGTCACCTTGTCTCAGAGTGGCCGCCGTGATCTCGGTCTCGATCTCTTCCGGGCTTAGCTCGCTGGGACGCCGATGGATTTCTGCCAACAGGCGCTCCAGGCCCCACCAGCCCAGCTTGATGCGTTGTTCCTCGTCCGCCCTGAGGGCTTGCAGCTTCTTGAATTCCTCATAGGACAACACGACGGCAACCGGTTGGCCGCTATGTTCCAGGATCACAGGGGTATGCAAGTTGGAAACAGAGGTTGCATAGGTAACCGTCGGTTCAGAGATGCGATCAGGCGTATTCATCAGACATCTTCCCTTTCCATAGACATCTTCCCTTTCCATGCGCGTTTCGCTAAGACAGACATCATGTGCCATCAGTTCAAAATATAGCGCTTGTTCGCTTGCTCATCAACACATCCGCTGTCGCTTGTTCAAACCCGGCGCCCGCCTCCTGAGACAAGAAGTCTCCTTCCGCCTTATCTCCCTGTCTCCCCGTCACAGTCGCGCCGCCCCTACCTGCGCCTCGATCCAGGGATACGTCCGCGCGATCCCCTCCTTGAGCGAAACCCTCGCCTCCCACTATCCGCCCGTACTCATTGTCCGGCTCCGCCGGGGTGGCGTCGTCCTCGGTCAGGGGCGGCTCGTCGGGCTGCATGTCGCGGTAAATGCAAACCGACGAGGAGAAAAAGTAACGGGACACCCCCATCTCGGCCGCGGTGTGGGCCATCGGATTTCGAATTCTGTATAATCGCAATACCGCAAAACTCGCTTTGTCATGCTGAGCGGAGCGAAGCATCTCGGCCTTACAATGAAAGTCTCGGCGCAAGGGAGCAGAGACCCTTCGCTCCGCTCAGGGTGACATAGCAAGTTTTGCGGTACTGCGTATAATCTGTGCCATCTGTGGTTGCAAATGGCCGAGCACCGATGTTCGAGGTGGGTAATCCTCGCTGCTCCAATGCGGCGTAAAGATCACGCACGCTCAACCCCAGTTCGTTAGCGAAATATCCCAGGCTCAGCTCATCGGCTTCGAATCTTCGATAGAGCTGCTGCAAGCGATGTTCAAACAGTTGCAGATAGATCAGCAGCCCATTATGCATCTCACCCTGCGACAGGCCCTGCCTGTGCAATATCTCTTTCAGCTGCTGGCCCCACCCTGCATCTTCGAGAGGTGCAGGGCGATCTGCCGGAGCTGGCCTTCTGTCCCTTTGGCCAGTCGGGCCTCGAAAGCCTGATCGGCCGGCGCGGCCGGGATACCTGCCCCCGGTGAGGGGCAGGCTGCCGGCGGGATGGGGGACCGCCGCCAGGCCCAGCAGCGCTGATCCCGCCAGGGCGAAACAGAGCAGCAGGGAGACGATCAGAACGTTCGGACGGAGGGATGTGGTCATGTCAGGTAGCTATGTATGACGTTACACCAATCCCAGCTCGCGCAACACGTCCAACACCTTCGGTAATGGCTCCTGCCACAACCAGTCCACTCGCAGCCACAGGCCCGGCACGACCTGGGAGCGATAGACCCCCTCCGCATCCGGCGGCACCGGCTCGTACCACCCTCTCTCCCCCAGGCGGTAGAAACGGGCCTCCTCTCGCTCCGGGTCAATCAACCAATACTCCTGTACCCCGGCTATCTCATATTCGCCGAACTTCGCCCCCCGATCGCGGACCCGGCTCTCCGGCGAAATGATCTCCACCACCAGGTCAGCCGGGCCGTCCAGGTAAGTCTCCTTCAGCCGTTCCAAATGCTCACGCGCCACAAACAGCAGGTCCGGCTCACGACCCGGCAACTCCGGCCCCATCTTCATCTGAAATGGCGCCGGACGCACCACGCCCAGGTCGTGCACCTCCGTGTAAAGGCGCAACACACTGGTCAAGAAAGCAGCCAGATCCTGATGTCGGTCTGACGCCGGCGAGAACATGATCACCTCCCCCTCCACCCACTCCGCCCAGGTGTCCTCGTCACACCAGTCCAGGAATTCATCATAAGTCATCTTCCTGGGAGATACTTCCCCGGCCGGCCCAGGACGAGGGATTTCCTTCACCGCTTCTGCCTTTTTCATCGCCCTTTCTCCTGCTCAGTTCCAAAAGAATACGCGCTTACGCCACTAACTGCTGTTTCCGTGGTCCATGCCGCGCCATCTCAAGTATAGCCCTGGCCCTCTTACCGGTCAACTGTGGGGCTTGATGTCCACGCCGCACACCCAGTAACCCTCACGCTGCTCCGCGCGCCGTGCGCCCAGCCCACGCCACGTCAGCATCAGGCCGAACCCTCTCTCGCGAATCTCTCTGATACTTCGGCTACGCTCAGCACAAGGGTTCTGCGCGTAGATCTCGCCTTCAGTTGGTGATCTGCCCATGCTCTCCTGTAACCATATAACACCGATGGTAAGCCTCATTCTAGCCGATTGAACGCGGTTGTCAAGTTGGTTTGGGATGGGCTGCCCACGAAGGTGGTCTTGGGCTTGATCGCCAACGTGCTAACGGATTTTGGGATGGCTCCGCCGATCCGGCGCTGGCACTTGCAGCGCGGCTGGGATCAAGCCGATCTTCCCTTGAGTTGCCATAATTCATTTGCACGTTAGCACGTTGGCACGTTGAACGTTCAACGTGCCAACGTGCTAACGTGCAACGGTTAACGACTCGAGCCAGACTTCGACGGCGGTTTCCCGCCCCAATATTCGCAGCAGAATCCGGGCACGCGGCGTTCCTGGAGCTAGGCTATGAACCGGTCGTCAGCCGGAGCCGGGCGCCCGCCGAAGGTAACCACGTGGCGCACACCCGGTGTCCATTGGACTTGCGACCAGCGCGGGTCAGTCAGGCTTGCCCGGACGAACACGTGGCAGGGGAACAAAGGTTCACGACGGAGGGACCGGCCTGCTCTGCGCAGGTGGGGCGACATGGGCAGGAAGGTCTCGAGGCCCCGTCCAGCCAGATCACAGCTCACCCGTTGCCCCATTTGTGGCTTGGTGTAGAGCACGTACCACTGTTGCGGTGGTCGGCTCAGGGGCAGGCGGCGATGGGATTGAGAGTAAAGCGGCAATGGGACCAGCGGCGTGGCTGTCTGGCGATACACTCTCGACACCTTCTAACGCTTGTGCGAGCAGCGCGGCCCGGTCAATATAGCAAATGGTCGGGTGGGTCTGGGGCTCCGTTCAGTCGCAGCGCGGCTGGTGGAAACCGGTGAGGATTCGGTCGCGTACAAGCCTCTGTCCCACCCGACGCATAAGAAGTATAGCCACTCAATCTAGCAAAACGAACAGCACCTAAAAAATTATACCAGACCCCGACCGATCTGTCTAGCCGGAACGTTGAACATTGAACGTTGAACGTCCGCCATCCCATCCATCTGTAGATGGGTCGCGTTTTACACCTCTGTAAACGCAGCCACGGGCGCGCTGGATACGGCTCGAAAGGATCAATCTCGCTCCTTTCCATCGAAAGCATCAAAGCAGTACTACCATTAGAATCGGCGCCTTCTCCCCGCTCGTCTCCGGGTTATAGTAATCATACGCCGTCGAGGCTGGTGTCTTCGCCTTGATTGGGTATCGCGCACGTAGCCGGTAGCTGAACTCAATCGGCTGGCCGCCCTTCACTTTCTCCAGGTACACCAGGATCTGCCGCCCCGCCAGCTCGTAGCGCGAAATCTTCTTCGCCTCGACCAGGGCGCTCAGGTCTTCGGCGTTGACGGTGAAGCCGGGTGGCACGCCCAGGTCGACCAGGACGGATTGGGCCGTCGCCTTGGGGTCGTTCAGGACGGCGCGTACCTTGGCGGTGACCTGGTCGTTGACGGATAGCTCGGTCTTGTCGTACTGGACGTCGATGGTCATCAGCTCGCGGCCTGGGGCTTCCTTCTGCGCCCGGTCCCAGGGCAGGTAGTACTCGCTCGTCACCTGGTACATCAGGTTGCCTTCGCCCTGGACTTCGATGGTCAGGGTGTTCTCGCCGCTGCGCGCTTTCTCACCGAAGCTCACAATCTGGACGACGTCGGCGTTCTCCGGCGTGACCTGAATCGGGTCGGCGGCTTCGCCGTTGAGGGTGACGCGGACGGTGGCACGGGCGTCCTTCGCCCCCGACCCGGTCGCGGCCAGGAGCAGGGTCTTCAGTGCCAGGACCGTCGCCTGGGTCGAGTACCAGGAGCCGAAGCTGTCTTTGCTGGCGATCAGGTAGTTCAGCGCGCCTTGCGCCGTCTGGGGGAACGCGCCGGAACGCAGCAGCGCATAGGCGATCAACGCCGTCGTCTCCACGTTGCCCGTTTTGCCTTGCGAGCCCATGAACGAGGCGACGGTGTTGTTCCAGTAGATCTTGTCGCCCTCGACGACCTTCTTGGCGTCCAATCGCGCCAGCAAGTTCTGGGCCACACCGTCCTTGGGATCGCGGGCGATCAGCGCATTGGCGACCAGGGCCATCACGTACGGATCGTCGGCCTCGGCGGCGTGTTCCTGGACGTAGGCCACGCCGCGCCCGACGGCCGGATCATCCTTGAAGCCGCCTTCGATCAGCGCCCACACGACGTAGGCGGTGATGGGCAGGGCCTGGTTGCTCAACTTGCTCCAGGTCGCCTCGTGGACGAAGCCGGCCTTGTCACGCCAGGTCCCGTCGCTGCCCTGCTGGCTGATGAGCCACTTCCCCGTGCGTTGAATGACCGCCGGGTCGATTTCGTACACGCGGCTCATGTCCTTGAACTCCATCAGGCCGTAGCTGGCCAGGACGACATTGGCCGGCGGCTGGCCGAACAGGGAGAACCCGCCGCCCGCCACTTCGAACGTCAGCAGGCGCTGGTAGCCCTGGGCGATGTAGGTCTCAGCTTTCATCAAGATTTCGGGCGTGCCCTTCTTGGTCGTCTTGAGGTAATCGGTCACCAGGACATTGGGGTAGGTCAACGACGAGGTCTGCTCGAAGCAGCCCATGGGCATGCGCAGCATCCCTTCCAGCCCTTCGACCACCTGGCTGACCACGCCGGGGTACACTTTGAGCCAGATGCGGCCTGTGCCGGGGATGGCGCCAGCCGGGAGGGTGATCGTCTTGCTGACCTTGCCCGACAGGCGGTCGCTGGTCGTATCGCGGAACATCTTGCCGTCTGGGACGACCTTGATGTCCTTGACGATGGCGTCGCTCATCTTCTCGCCGTAGGCGGTCACGGTCAGTTTGAACTGGCCGAACTGGGCGGCCCTGATCCGGAAATAGCGCACGTCCACGTCGTTGGCGGCGATGGTCATTGTCTGAGTGGGTTCGCCCAACAGCTCGAACCAGGGTTCCTGTTTCAACTCCAGGCGCACCTGCTGCGGCCCCGTCAGGTAGTTGAAGACGGCCACCGGGATCGCCACCTCGTCGTTCTGGGTCAGGGCGATGGGCAGGTCCAGGTCGATGAAGAAGTCCTGGAAGGCGCGCAATCCAACTGTCGCGCTGCCTAGCTCGCCCTTCTGTGAAGAGGCCAACGCCGACAGCCGCCAGGTGGTGATGGAATCGGCCATCGGGATCTTGACTTCGGCTACGCCATCATCACCGGTGACGATCTGGGGGTTGAAGTACAGCGTCTCAGGGAAGAACTGGCGCAGGCGCGGCGCCTCCTGGCCGGCAGGAGCCGCGCCACCGGCCGCTTTTTCTGCATCGGCGGCTTGAGGCGCTGGCGTCGGCGCCGCAGCCGGGACCGGGAACGCCCGTGCTGCGCCCAGCATCTCCAGGCGCATTTCGGCTACCGGGGGACGGCCAGGGGCCGCTGCGCCCAGCCCAAATCCGCCGAGGCCGAGCGCAAACATGGGCACCATGGCCAGGATCGGGAACGCGATCGCGCCCAGAGCCAGCCCGAACGTCGCCAGGGCCGGGCCCGTCTGGCGAAGATAGCCGAAGCCAGCCGCGTGCAACAGGAAAGCAACCACAAATCCCAGGAAGGCGGCCACTGTCACGACAACCCGGTTTTGATCCAGGGGAACGGTCGATGCGCGACTGAAAATGAACGCCAGCGGCAGCAGCAAGGCCACCCAGGCCAACGTGAGCAACAAGTCGAATTTCAAGGCTTCGTCGCGCCGCTGCCAGGCGATGATGGCGGCCGCCACTAATCCGATCAGCCCGACCAGGGGCATGAACAGCAGCAGGACTCCGGCGACGGCACCCACCTCGTTGACGGCGTAGCCCAGCCGGTCAAGGGGCCCGGCGTTCGGGTTCCACGGTGGCGCGGGCAGCAACATCGCCAACGCAATCGCCGCGATGGCGACCACTGCCACGCTGGTTGAAATGCGCGAAAAGGTGCG
>JBBITV010000220.1:0-6742 GCA_037440585.1 Chloroflexota bacterium | reverse complement strand
GTCGCGCCGTACAGGAGTGAGGCGCCGAAGAACATGCTGGCTGTGGTGATGGAGCCGTATAGAAAGTACTTGACCGCCGCCTCGTTAGACTTGGGGTTGTCGCGCAGGTAGCCGGTGAGCACGTAAGAGGTGATGCTCAGGAATTCGATGGACAGAATGACCATCACCAGATCGCTTGCGCCGGCCATAAGGATCATCGCCAGGGTGGAAAAGAGGAGCAGGCTGTAGAACTCCCCCCGGAAGGAACTGCGCTGCCGCACGTAGTCGATCGAGGTCAACAAAATCAAGATGCCGGTCAGGATGGCGACGACGCGGAAGAAGAAGGTGAAGACATCAGACGTGAACATGCCGCTGAAGATTGGCCCCTCACGCCCGGTGAGGGCGTACAGGCTCGCACCTAACGCCGCCACAAGCCCAATCAGCGTCAGCCATTCTTGCCCGGCGTTGCGTCCTTTCACGACCAGGTCGTAGCCCAGAACGACCAGGCCGGCAATGATCAAGATAAGTTCGGGGTAGAATTGCGCGAGTTCGTTGTTGATCAAAATTGCACCTCCCGTCCCTACACAATCTTTCCTAACAACGCCACCACCGCGCTATTGATCGTGTCTAAAATCGGCTTGGGGTAGATCCCAAATAGGAGTGCCAGGATCGCCAGCGGAGCCAGGGTCAGGACCTCGGCCCGGTTCAGATCGGGTAGCTTGATCCAGCGCTCGTTCAGCGGGCCAAGCAGGATGAGCTGGATGACTTTCCACAGGAAAAATGCCGCCGTCACCACTACGCCAAGGACCGCCGGCGCAGCCATGAACGGCATCGTCGGCACTGAGCCTCGAAAAACGTAGAACTCGGCGACGAAGCCCATCAGGCCGGGCAGACCGAGCGATGCCATCGCGAAGAGGATCAGGAACGCGCCATACTTTGGCACCTGAGTGAACAGACCGCCAAAGTCGCGGAAGTTGCGGGTGTGAGTCCGCTCGTCGTAAATCAGGCCAACCATAAGGAACAAGGCCCCGGTGATAACGCCGTGAGCGAACATCTCCAGGGTTGCGCCATTGATAGCAATCGCTGCACTGTCCCGAACGACTGGATCATTCAACATCGGCCGGACGTAGGCGGCAGCGGCGATGCCCAGGATCACGTAGCCCATGTGGTTGACCGACGAGTTAGCGATGAGCTTCTTGAAATCCCACTGGGCCATGGCGACCAGGGCACCATAGATTACACTGATAAGGGCCAGAAAGCCGATGGGGATCGCCAGGGCCTGGAAGGCAACCGGGAAAGTCGGCAGAAGCACTCGGACGAAGCCGTAGGTGCCCAGCTTGAGCAGGATACCAGCCAGGATGACGCTGCCGGCGGTCGGCGCCTCCACGTGGGCGTCAGGCAACCAGGTGTGGAACGGGAACAGGGGTACCTTGATGGCAAAGGCGGCGAAGAAGCCGAGGAAGGCGGCCACCTGAAGCGGGAAGTTATCAGCGAATGGCTGCCTGGCCGCCGCCTCAATGATGTCGAAGGTTCCGGTGGAGAAGTAGACGCCGATGATCGCCAGCAGCATCAGCACGCTGCCGGCCAGGGTGTAGAGGAAGAACTTGATGGCGGCATATTCACGACGCGGCCCACCCCACACCCCGATGAGGAAGTACATCGGCACCAGGCCAACTTCCCAGAATACGTAAAACAGAAAGTAGTTGAGCGAGACGAACACCCCCAGCATGCCCGTTTCCAACAGCAGGAACAGGGCATAGTACTCTTTGACGCGATGGTGGATCACCTGGTCCGAATAGTACAACGAGACCACGGTCAGTAGCGCCGTCAGGAAGATGAGTGGGACACTAAAGCCGTCCACGCCCATGTAATATTGGACGCCGATGCCCGGAATCCAATCGAACTTGTCGACAAACTGGATGTCCCCTGGCAACTGGTTGTAGGCGACCCATAGATAGGTAGAGAGAGCAAGAACGATGAGTGCAGCGATCATCGACACCCGCCGGATCAGTCCTTCGTCGCTAATAAACAGGACGACGATCATGCCGATCACGGGGAGAAGAGCGATCGCGGTGAGGATGCCATTAAAGACCATGAAAGCGCCTCCATCCAAGATTTCTAGAACGCGAACCGGATCATGCCGGCTAGAATAAGCAGCGTGAAGAACACCAGCAGCAGGTAATTCTGCACTTGTCCGGTCTGAATCAGCCGCAGCCCGCGCGACAGCTCGCCGGTGGCCCACCCGACCAGGTTGACCGCGCCGTCCACGATATAGGTGTCGATCAGGTTGTTGAGATCCGCAAAGCGGGCGGTAATCCAGCCAGATAGGTTGACCATCCCGTCGACCAGGCGATTGTCGACCAGCCCCATCAGCCGGGAGAGCGCCACAGTGCCAGCAACGAAAGTCGCGGCATAAATTTCGTCGACGAAGTACTTCCGGTTCAACAGTGTGTGCAACGGGCCCAAGCGCCGCAGCGGGTCTGTTTGCCCGGCCTGGAGGGGCCGGCGGCCGTAGATCAGCCAGCCTGACGCCCAACCAGCCACCGCAACTGCCAGCGACACGCCCGCGACCAGGAGCTCGGTGGCCAGCGGGACTTCATGGAACTCCGCCGCCGTAAATGGGATGAAGCCGAGCCAGGAAAAGAACCAGTTCCCAAAAGGCGTGCCCAGTAGACCGACCGGGATGGACGCCAGGGCCAGGAAGATCAGCGGGCCGACCATGGTCCACGGGCTCTCAATGCGTCCGCCCTTGTGCGCCACCTCTTCCAAGGCCGGATGGCGCGGCTGACCGGCGAAGACCAGGAAGACCTGGCGCGCCATGTAGAACGCGGTAAAGAAGGCTGCCAGCGTACCGACGGCGTAGATCGCTATGAATCCTTCGGCGAATGCATCGGCCAGGATGGCGTCCTTGCTCCAGAACCCGGCGAAAGGGAAGATGCCGGTCAGCGCCAACGCGCCTACCAGGAAGGTCCAGAAGGTGTGGGGCATACGCCGCGCCAATCCGCCCATCAGGAACATGTTGTTCGTGTCGTGAGCATCGGGAGCGTCGACGGAGAGCATCCCCCCCCTTGCCCCCCCGTGGACAGAGGGTGAGTGAAGAGGGGTGTGCTCGCCGTGGCCATGTGTCTCGGCGTGATGGATGCTATGCTCCACGCCGTGGATGACCGACCCGGAACCAAGGAACAACAGCGCCTTAAAGAAGGCATGGGCGATCAGGTGGAATACGGCTGCGACGAACGCGCCGATCCCCAGACCCATGACCATGTAACCAAGCTGGCTGACAGTAGAGTAGGCCAGGACGCGCTTGATGTCATTCTGTGCCACGCCCATGGTCGCCGCGAACAGCGCCGTGAACGCGCCGATGAAGGCGACTACTTGCAGAGCCGGGCTTTCCGCGATGTGCTCCAGCTCAAAACCCGCCGCGAAGATAGGGAAATTCCGCGCAACCAGGAACACGCCGGCCGCCACCATCGTCGCGGCATGAATCAGCGCGGAGACCGGCGTGGGGCCTTCCATCGCGTCCGGCAGCCAGACGTGCAGCGGGAACTGGGCGCTCTTGCCGATGGCGCCGCCGAAGAGCAACAACGCCACCAACGTTGCCGCCGACATAGTGCCCAGTGGACCCAGGTTCACCTGCAAATGAGCCAGATTCTCAACCGTCTCAGGCTTGAATATTTCGCTGTAGTTAATGAATCCGGTGAAGCCCCACAGGGCAACGATTCCAAGCAAGAAAAGCACATCACCTACTCGGGTCGTCAAGAAGGCTTTGACAGCAGCCTGGCGTGGAGTAATCTTCTTGGGATCGGCGTACTGCTTGGCAAACCAGAAGCCGATCAGGAAATATGAGCAGAGCCCCATGATCTCCCAAAAGACCAGCGCCTGGACCAGGTTAGCCGCGCTGACAAATCCCAACATGCCACACGCGAAAAGAGAGATATAGGCGAAGAAACGCGAGTAGAGCGGATCCACGTCCGGCTGGCCGATCTTCATGTAGCCCTGAGAGTAGATGAAGATCATCAAGCAGACCGTCGTGACCATGACCAACGTCACAGCTGCCAGCGGGTCGATATACGTGCCAACCTGCAACCGGGCCATGCCGGCCGGCGCCCAGTCATACAGGCGGCTCAGTTCCTCCGGACGTTTCCACAGATCAGGCGCCCCAACGCCCAGTGCCTGGAAGAACAGGCCGTAGGCCAGGACCGTCGAGAGTCCGATCCCGGCGATGGCGATGTTGGAGCTTAGCCGTTTGTTGGGGTTTGTGAACAAGACGATGATAGCAAATGCCGCCAGTGGGAACAACGGGATTAAGAAGGCAAGATCCGCCATATTTACCCCTTTGCAGACTGTCATGCTGAGCGCAGCGAAGCATCTTGACGTTACAAGTGGAAATCTCGGCACAAGTGAACAGAGATCCTTCGCTTCGCTCAGGATGACAGAGTGATGTATGCGCTTTACTAATTACCACTTCATCAAGTTGACTTCTTCAACGTTCACTGTGTCTCGGCTACGGTAGATAGCGATAATCAATGCCAGGCCGATCGCGGCTTCGGCGGCGGCCAGGGTTATGATGAACACGGCAAACACCTGGCCAGCCATGTCCTGGGGCGCAACGTTACGCCAGAAGCCGACAAGGTTGATATTGACGGCGTTGAGCATCAGCTCGATGCCCATGAGGATGTTGACCGCGTTGCGCCGCACCAGCGCGCCAAACAGCCCGATGCAGAATAACGCCGCCGCGACAATGAGATACCACGGCAAAGGAACCATCCAAACCCTCCAAATCTCAAATCTCAAATCCCAAATCCCAAAGACTGATTTGGGATTTGGGATTTGGTCATTGGTCATTCAAGTGTGCACACTGCGCCCGGCCGCTTCACCCGCAGCGCCACGATCTCGAAGACGCGGAAGCTGTGGCTCATGCTGGTCGTCTCCAGGAAGGCAGTCGTCAGGTCTTGGGCGACAGCCAGGTCCATGTTCTGCCGTCCGGTCGACACGACGAGGGCCTGGTTTTCGTCGAGGATGGGGGTCTGGAACACACCAGCGGTGGCCAGTTGCCGCACCTGCTCGATCTCCAGGACCCCCGTGTTGCCGAATACCCGGGTCATCGCTGCGTACAACTGCGGCGAGGTGATAACAGCATATGGACCAGGGAAGCCGTTTGCGATCAATTGCGCAGTCGCCGCGACAACACTTTCAAAAGCGGCACCCATCTCGCCCCAGTTACCCAACTTGGACCGCGTCCGCCTCTCCAGGTTCAACAGGCCGGCAGCATCGGCAGTCCCGTGGAAGATCAACCGGTCCTCGGCCAGGGCCACCGTGTACGCTGCGGCCGCCGCCGGGCCGAGATCCAGCGGGATACCTAACTGGCGGCTGGCCTCGATGTCGCGCCAGTTGAGGCGGAAGTCTTTGTAGAGCATCGGCAGGAGTTCGGCACGCCGTGTCTCAATGACAACCGGCGAGCTTTCCGCCTCGCCCATGGCGTCAACGGTCGCGTCACCGATGCCGCCGAAGACGTTATTGATAATGGTCTGCATCCCCGCGCCGAGGGGGCCATAGATGGGAATAAAGCGCCGGCCCACCAGGAACTGCTGTGCTGTTTCGACCACAGTGTGGTCGATTTGCTCCCATTGCTCCTGGCTGAGCGGTGCCTGCTCACGCATGAGATAGTCTGCCATGATGTCACCTCTCTCAATTTTGGATTTTAGATTTTAGAACATAAGCTGCCTGCGCTAATTATCACAATCTAAAATCCAAAATCTAAAATCTAAAATCCCGTTGGCCGAGCAGGCTGCCTACCGTCAGGCGGCCCGCTGGGCCCGGCCGTTGCTGCTCACGCGCCACTTCTTCCAGGAGATCCTGGAAGCTCGCCTCGTGGAAGGCCTCATGTTGTTTGATAAAGCTCAATAGCGCCTTGATACCGGGGTCGTCGATGGCGTCGATGTGGGCCTGGTATTGTGCCTGGGCACTACGCTCGGCCGCAATGTTGCTATGTAGCATCTGGACCACGTCGTCATTCAGCACCATGTGGCCGGGTATCGTGGTCGGCTGGCCACCCAGGTCAATGACCTTCTCACCCAGCCAGCCCATGTGCTTCATTTCCTGGATCGCCTTGTCTTCGAAGCGTTTGCTGGCCGGGCAGTGTTTAGTTGTGAAATACTGCCAGAGGTATTGCAGGACCGCGCCGTATTCCTCGCGGAAATCGGCGTCGAGCAATTGGACCGTCTGCTGTGTCCCCGCCGGCAACTCGACTGCTTCCTCACCGGGCGCCCCTTCGGTCGCTTGCAGATTGGCAATCAACGCGTTGATTTTGGTGTGGTGCCGTTCAGAATCCACGATCAGCCGTTCCAGGAGCCGTTTGACCTTCGGATCATCGACCTGGGCGATCTGGCGGCGATAGTCGTCGATCACCCGCGTCTCAAATTGAGCCTCCGCCTGCAGCACCTCCAGTGGGGACTTGCCGTGCAACTCGACCTCTGGCGGCTTGAAATCCGGCTTCCCACCGTTTTCCACGACCGCCCAGGCCAGCCACTTCAAGTGCAACATCTCCTCACGGGCGATGCCTTCCAGGGTAGCACGGACATCCCCGCCCAGCGGCCAGGCCAGGAGCAGGTAATGCAAGATAGCCTCGTGCTAAAGGAAGAGGTTATAGTTAAGGATATCGATCACTTCTTGTTGGCTAGCTGCCATAGGTTATTTCTCTCTTAACCGGACTAATCACGTGCAATCACGATCGCGCCCACCAGCGCAACCAGCAGCACCACTG
>JBBITV010000219.1:0-6753 GCA_037440585.1 Chloroflexota bacterium | reverse complement strand
GCTTTCGCGCAGCGGTGACTTGAGGAATTTGCGGCGGGCCGGCGCGTTGTAGAAGAGGTCACGGACGGCGATGCTGGTGCCGGCCGGGCTCGCCGCCGGCTCGACCTCGACGTGGTCCGGCGCGGTGCGGAGCCGTGTCCCCTCGATCTCGTCGGGCTGTCGGGTGAGGATCTCCACGTGGGCGACGGCGGCGATGCTGGGCAGGGCCTCGCCACGAAAGCCCAGGCTGCGGATGGCGGCCAGGTCGTCGAGAGTCTGGACCTTGCTCGTGGCAAAGCGTTGCATGGCCAGGGGCACATCCTCGCGGCCGATGCCGCTGCCGTTGTCGCTCACCCGGATGAGTTGGACTCCACCACCGCGAATCTCCACCTGAATCGCCGTGGCCCCGGCGTCGAGAGCATTCTCGATGAGCTCCTTGACCACGGATGCCGGTCGCTCGACCACTTCGCCGGCGGCGATGCGCTCGGCAACGTGCTTTTCAAGGACGTGGATGTGGGCCATCCTTACGTCCTGCCTCGTTGCGCCACAAAGTGTGCCTGGAGCATTGCGACCACTTCGAGGGGTGTTGAAGCAAACTGGATCAGGTCGTAGTGACGGTCATCGATCCGAAAATCGTCTTCGCGCAGGAGCTGAACCAGCCGTTGCCACGGCGCGCCGAGGACGATGAAGGGCTTGCGTGGCATCGCGCCGGTCTGCATCAGGCCCCAGGTGTAAGCAAATTCGGTCAGGGTTCCAATCCCACCGCGCAAGACGACGTAGGCGTCGGCGAGTTCAGTGAGATCGCGCAGGCGGTCAGGAAAGCTCTCGGCGCGGCGTTCTTCGTGGAGCCACGAATTGGGCTGGTCTGAGCTGAATAGGCTTAACGTCACGCCGATCACCTTCCCGCCAGACTCGCGGGCACCGCGGCTCACAGCACCCATGGTCCCGTCGTAGCCGCCGGTCATGACGTCGTACCCCGCGCGGGCGAGTAGGCGGCCAAGCTCAAGCGCCTCCTGGTAAAGCGCGTCCTCTTCGCGGGGTTGGGATGAGCCGTAGATGGAGATCAACGGTCGTTTGGTCATGTAGTTGATTATACTGTATGCAGCACAGCCGTCAAGTATGTGCCGCCAGGCGCTTACGCAACTGAGGCGTTTGGATCGTGAAGGCACGGTGGCGCACGAAATGGTTAGCGCGAATAAGCCCTAGGTTAATTCGCAATACCGCAAAACTCACTCGCCTGGCTGGCTGTCATGCTGAGCGAAGCGAAGCATCTCAGCGCGCTGCTACAGTAACATAGGTGGAGACCCTTCGCTCCGCTCAGGGTGACAAAGTGAGTTTTGCGCTATTGCGTTAATTCAACGCTTATTCGCGCCAATACGAAAAGCGCGAAGAACGCGAAGGGCACTTGCGGAGAGAGAGATGACATGCTATAATCGACCAAGTGAGAGTTGAGACTCTGATCAGCAATGATGGGGTATGCAAAAGCAGCTCGCGGCCTTGCGCGAGGTGAAGGCGCTTCTTGATGAGCAAAGCCATCCTTCTGACCGGCGCTCCTGGCTGTGGAAAGACGACCCTGATTCGGCGTATAGTCGCTCAGCTCTCGGCTCCTGCGGGTGGGTTCTATACCCAGGAGATCCGAGAGCATGGGGCGCGAAAGGGTTTTGAGATGGTGACTCTGGATGGGCAACGAGGCATCCTGGCCCACGTGGACATCCGGGGCCCCAAGCGGGTCGGCAAGTACGGCGTGAACATTTCCGTGATAGACGCTTTGGCCGTAGCCTCGATCCGACAAGCAGTGGATGAGCGCAAGGTTGTGGTGATCGACGAAATCGGTCCCATGGAGATCCTGTCCGAGCGGTTTTGTCAGGCTGTGCTACAGACGCTGGAAAGCGACTCGGTTGTGCTCGGTACAATCGTCAAGCGCAGCACCCCGTTTACTGATCAAATCAGGGCCAGGCCGGGGGTAACCGTGATCGAAGTCCGGCCAGAGAATCGGGAAGCGTTACTGGCTCACATCCTGGGTTCGCTTCAGATTCGCTGACGCCATCGTCCCGGCCGTCCGGTCAACGGACGACCTGCCGCGCAACCTTCCCTGCAACGCGTTCAACAGAACCAGCGCCTGCACTGGCGTCATGTTGGCGATATCCACACTAAAGATTCCGTGCAATACCTCCCAGACCACCGCCTCCGGCACAGGTAAGACCTGTAACGGTTCGCCAGTCTCGACCTGGTACACAGTCTGTGCTTCCGCTGCCTTAGCTTCCTCTACTTTCCACAAGTCCCTCCGAGTTCCTCTGAGTTCCCCCGATCCTTCGCTTCGCTCAAGAGCTTGCCCTGAACGGAGTGAAGGGACAAGGTTCCCCTGATCCTTCGCTTCGCTCAAGGACAAGGTCCCTCTGAGTTCCTCTCCTGCGGCCTCTTCCCGCGACCGCTCCAATCCTGCCAAAACCTCCCTCGCTCGCTCGACAACCCGTTCCGGCAGCCCGGCCAGCCGCGCTACCTGGATGCCGTAGCTGCGGTCAGCGCCGCCGGGGACCACGCGGCGCAGGAAAATGATTTCGTGGCCGCGCTCGGCGATGGCCATGGTGTAGTTGTGGACGCCGGGCAGCCGGGCGGCCAGGGCGG
Source organism: Chloroflexota bacterium (assembly GCA_037440585.1). Taxonomy (GTDB): domain Bacteria; phylum Chloroflexota; class Anaerolineae; order Epilineales; family JBBITV01; genus JBBITV01. The sequence continues at coordinate 4,149 of JBBITV010000219.1, read as the reverse complement.
TCAGCTCGTGGTAGTGGGTGGCGAACAAACTGCGGCAGCCGATCACGTCGTGCAGGTCCTCGGCCACGGCCCAGGCCAGGCTGACCCCGTCGTAGGTGCTGGTGCCCCGGCCAACTTCGTCGAGGACGACCAGACTGCGTGGCGTGGCGTGGCCGAGGATGTAGGCCGTCTCGGACATCTCGACCAGGAAGGTGCTGCGGCCGCAGGCGATGTCGTCTGTTGCGCCCGCCCGGGTGAAGATGCGGTCCACCAGGCCGACGTGGGCAGATTCGGCGGGGACGAAGCTGCCGATTTGGGCTAGCAGGGCAATGAGGGCGACCTGGCGCACTAGAACGCTTTTGCCGCTCATGTTCGGCCCCGTGATGATCAGGAGTCGCTCGTCCGCGTCCAGGTGGGCGTCGTTAGGCACGAAACGTTCGCCCTCCGGCAACAGCCGCTCGACGGTGGGGTGGCGACCTTGCCGGATGTCGAGGACGGTCGAGTCATCGACGATGGGGCGGACGTAGCCGTAGCGGGCGGCGGCCTCGGCCAGGGCGGCCAGGGCGTCTAGCTCAGCCAGGATGCGGGCGGCGGACTGGACGCGGGCCGTGTGCGCGGCAACTTGCTGGCGGAGGTCGATGAACAGGTCGTACTCCAGGTCGTCACTGCGTTCCTCGGCGGAGAGAATTTCGGCCTCGCGGGCCTTGAGCTCGGGGCTGACGAACCGCTCGGCGTGGCTGATGGTGGCTTTGCGCTCGTACTCGGGGGGCACCAGGTGGGCCTGGCTGCGAGGGACTTCCAGGAAGAAGCCGAAGACTTCGTTGTAACGAACTCGCAGGCTTTTGAGCCCGGTGCGTTGCCGCTCACGCACCTCCAGCTCGGAGAGCCAGGCGCGGCCACTCGCGGCAGCATCGCGCAGCGCGTCCAGGTCGGCGTCGAATCCGGTGCGGATCAGGCCACCGTCTTTGAGGTGGATGGGCGGGTGGTCGACCAGGGCGGCGGAAATGAGCCTGGCGACGTCCTGAAGGTCTTCCAGAGTGCTGTAAAGCTGGCGCAGCCGGGGGGCGGCGACGTTGGCCAGGAGGGCTTTGAGCCGCGGGAGGCGTGACAGGTCTTGCTTGAGGGCGACCAGGTCGCGGGCGTTGGCGTTGCCAAAGCCGACGCGACCGATGAGTCGCTCCAGGTCGTGGATGCCGTCCAGCACGGTGCGCAGGTCGGCGCGGAGCAGGGCTGATTTGACCAACTCTTCGACGGCGTCGAGGCGGGCCTGGATCGCGTCCAGATCGAGTAACGGCTGGCCGAGCCAGCGGCGCAAGAGGCGCCTACCCATCGCCGTGTGGGTGTGGTCCAGAGTGCCCAGCAAGCTGCCCTCGGTGCGGCCATCGCGTAGGGTGTGGGTCAGCTCCAGGTTGCGGCGCGTGGTCGGGTCGAGCAGCATGTATTGGGCCAGGCTGTAGGTTTGCAGGCTGCGCAGGTGCGCCAGGGCTTGCCCTGAGCGAAGCGAAGGGTCCGAGCTCTGGTTGATTTGGAGGTAGTGCAATGCCCCACCGGCAGCGGCGATGGCCAGCGGCAGCGCCGCACATCCGAAGGCCTCCAGCGAGACGACGCCGAAGTGACGAAGCAGCCGGGTCTGTGCGGTGGCGTGGTCGAAGTGAGCATCGTCGAGAGGTGAAAGGCGCGCCGGGCCGAGGGATTTGAGGATGCTGAGCACGACCTCATCGGCCAGGGCTGATTCGGGCAGGACGTACTCGCTGGGCGCAGTTCGGCTCAATTCCTCTACCAGGAGCTCCCAGGCCTGCGGGCCTTCGATCTGCGTCACGGCGAAGTCGCCCGTTGAGAGATCGACCAGGGCCAGGCCGAAGTCGAAGGCGGCCAGAGGTGAGGCCGGATCGGGGGTGCGATTACTGAGCTGCAGGGCCAGCGCCGCCAGGTAGTTCTCGGCGCGGTCGGGCAGGAGGGCATCTTCGACGACGGTGCCCGGGGTGATGACGCGGACAACGTCGCGTTTGACCAGGCGGCGGACGCGGCGCGGGTCTTCAAGCTGCTCGACGACGGCGACCTTGTGGCCCTGTTCCAGCAGGCGAGCGATGTAACGGGTGACGTGCTGGTGGGGCACGCCAGCCATGGGCAGGCGGATGCCTTTGCCGAACGAGCGGCTTGTCAAGACCAGCCCAAGCTGCCGAGAGGCGGTTCGTGCATCCTCCTCAAACAGCTCGTAGAAATCGCCCAGGCGGAAGAGGACGAGGGCGTCTGAGTATTGCCCCTTAATGCGGCGATACTGTTGGAGCATGGGAGGAACGCGATCGGACATGCTTATAGAATTACCCTACAACATTTGCGTTGACCGCGCAAATCTTTAACCCCACGGATAGAAAGGATCACGGATATTTTGGATTTAGTCCGTGGTCCTTTCCATCCGTGGGATATTTTTGGTTGCGGCTTTGCCGCGCTATGAATTATACTTTGGTTGTGGGGAAAAGCAACTCACAAGTTCCTACGGGTAGGGCTCTGTCAAAGTCGCTTGACCGACTTGCGGAAAGAAGCTGTCAACGGACTTTTGAGAACGGATTGAATGGAAGTCTGTGCCTAATCCGCTCAATCCGCTCCCTGAGTCCGTCCGTGACCCGTGTCGCCGTGTTGGCGAACGGATGGGTCTCGGTGTATAATAACCTCGCCACCAACAGCACGTCTTATGGTTATCATGGGACAGGGATAAAAAGTAAGGAGGCCTCCCATGAACCGCTTTTGGACGTTCCTGCTCGTCATCACGGCCACTCTGTCATTCGGTATATTGTCCTTACCTACGAACAAACTGGATAGCACCGTTGTTGCCGGGGCCGACACCCCCACGGTGACGGCAACCGGTGGACCCACGCGCATCCAGTGGTACCTGCCGCTCGTCCAGAACAACTGGTTGCCGTTGTTCACTTCTACACCAACGATCACCCCAACGAATACAGCTACCCAGCCTCCGACTACAACACCAACGGCCACCTTCACTACCACTCCGACTGCAACATCAACGGCACCAACGGCCACATTCACCCCCGTCCCAACGCCCTGGAATACGGAACTGATCGGTCACTTTGATGGAAACATCACCGCCGTGGCTGTCCAGGGCAATTACGCTTACGTCGGCGGCAGGCAAGAATTCTTCGTATTAGACGTTTCGGATCGTAGCCAACCGCGTAAGGTGGGTAGCATGACCTTGCCAGGCACCGCGAGCAAGGTTATTATCGTAGGTTCTTACGCCTACGTGGTGACTGGGTACACGGGCTTACGTATCGTGGACGTGTCCAACCCCACCGTGCCTCTTGAAGTTGGTGCTTACCCGGGATACGATGTCTTTGTGGCCGGAAACTATGCCTACGTAATCGTGGATGGAGGCTTACGGATCGTGGATGTATCAAATCCGATAACCCCCCGTGAGGTAGGCTTTCTCTCAGGCGAGAGTACCGCCGTATTCGTTGCCGGAGGCTACGCTTATGTCTTACGGCTGCGTGCTGGTTACTTCACCTATATCTGCAATCTGCGCGTGGTGGATGTATCTAACCCGCTTGCACCGCACCAAGTAGGGACTTACGAATGGTTTGGATATGCACATCGCCTCTTCGTCACTGGAAATTACGCCTATGTGGCTGAGCATGTCATGTGGGGGTACCGTAGCACTTCGCCGGGTGGATTGCGAATATTGGACGTCTCAAATTCTACCGCGCCCTTCCAGGTTGGCCGCTATTCGCCAAGTAGCACGGGGAGTGCTACTGATGTATCCGTAGTTGGAGATTATGCCTATGTAGGATGGAATTACGGCTTGCGGGTGTTGGATGTATCCAACCCGACCTCCCCGCGCGAACTTGGTTTCTACCCAGTATCAGATGGAGTCTCGGGTATCTCAGTCGCCGGTGACTACGTTTACTTAGCCGCCTCGAATGCAGGGTTGTTCATCCTGCGGTACACAGGCGGAGCGACGCCGACCATGACTTCGACGCCCGCCGTCAGTTTCACGCCGACCGAGACCGCGTCGCCCACGGCAATAGGCATGGTCACCTTTACTCCTACTGAGACTCGCACGCCCACGGCCACGCCCATCAACACCCCCACGCCCACGGCCACAGCGGAGCCGCGGGTCAATGTCCTCCCGAACCACAATCTCTTCTACGACTGCATAAG
>JBBITV010000218.1:0-6756 GCA_037440585.1 Chloroflexota bacterium | reverse complement strand
CGGTGATGGCGGGGATGGCGAGGGACGCGTGGGGCAGGTTGAGGCCCTTGTTGGAGCGGAGCAGCCCGCCGATCACGACCTTCGCCCGGATGTCTTCCTCTGTGGCCTCCAGAACGACGACTTCCATTAGCCCATCATCCAGGAGGATGCGCTCGCCGGGCGCCACTACCTTGGGCAGGTCGTGGTACTGGACGGGGATCTCGTGATCGTGCCCTGTTACAGGACGCGACGTCAGGGTGATCTCCTTGCCAGCGACCAACTCAACTCCGTCGCCAGCCATCTGGCCCACCCGCAGCTTGGGTCCCTGCAAATCCGCCAGGATACCGACCGGTTTGCCCACCTTGTCAGCCGCCGCGCGGATGCGCCGGATGTTCTCGGCGTGAAAGGCCTGATCGCCATGCGAGAAATTGAGGCGCGCCACGTCCATGCCGGCGCGGATGAGCGCCTCCAGGATCTCCGGCTCGCGGCTGGCCGGGCCGATGGTACAGACAATCTTCGTGCGCAACATAGCGGACCTCACTTTGGCCGACTCCTACAGCCGCAACCAGAGAAATTCATAACCAGCTAAAGCCATCTCATACCCTTGGCTGGCAATGGCGGGCAGCGTTCCGCCCTTTAGGGTGTGGGACCGGGCGTGTGGGGTTCGCTCCCGGCCCCACTTTAGAATATCCACCGGCGTGACACCGGCGAACTCCGCCAGCTCCAGCGCCACCGTCTGAGGAGTGGACGATAGGTTGTTGACGATTAGCAGACATTCCTCCTTGAAGCGGCGAAGATAGGCCAGTACGGCACGGTTGGCTGGCTCCAGAAACTGGCAGTCGCCCCAGCCGAAGGCGAAGTGCTGCTTACGGGTCAGAATCATGCGGCGCAGCGCGTGGAAGAGTGAGTTGGGATCTGCGCGCTGGGCCTGAACGTTGACGCTGCGATACCCGAACACCGGATCGTCGATGACCGGGCTATAGAGCTGCGACGGATCGGCCGCCGAGAATCCGGCGTTCGGCGCGTCCGACCATTGCATCGGGGTACGCACGCCGTTGCGGTCGGGCAGCCAGATGTTATCACCCATGCCGATCTCGTCGCCGTAATAGATGATGGGTGAGCCAGGTAAGCTGAACAGGAGTGCGTTGGCCAGCTCGATCTTGCGCCGGTCGTTATCGAGGAGAGGGGCCAGGCGGCGGCGGATGCCCAAATTGAGCCGCATGCGTGGGTCCGGGGCATAGCTTGCCCACAGGAACTCACGCTCCTCGGGGGTGACCATCTCCAGGGTCAGCTCGTCGTGGTTCCGCAAGAACGTGCACCACTGGCAAGTGTCGGGGATGGGCGGGGTCTGGGCCAGGATGTGGGTGATCGGCGTCCGGTCGGCCTGCTTGAGGGCCATGAAGATACGCGGCATGACCGGGAAGTGAAAAGCCATGTGGAACTCAGCCTGCCCTGAGCCTGTCGAAGGGTCGCCATCGCCGAAGTAGGCCTGCACATCCTGGGGCCACTGGTTAGCTTCGGCCAGCAGGATACGACCCGGGTAGCGCTCGTCCATAAAACGCCGGATGCGCTTGAGGTAGGCATGGGTCTCGGGCAGATTCTCGCAATTGGTACCCTCGCGCTCAAACAGGTAGGGCACGGCGTCGGCTCGGAAACCGTCGATGCCTTTGTCGAGCCAGAACGCCATCACGTCGAGCATCGCCTGCTGCACAGCCGGGTTATCGTAGTTCAAATCGGGCTGCTGGTGGTAGAAACGATGCCAGTAGTATTCGCCCGTCAGGGGGTCGAGCTGCCAGTTCGAGGTCTCGGTATCCAGAAAGATAATGCGCGCCTGGCGGTATTTCTGGTCGGTCCGACTCCAGACATAATAGTTGCGGAATGGGTTGTCCTTCGACGCGCGTGAGGCCTGGAACCACGGGTGCTGATCAGAGGTGTGATTCAAGACCAGGTCAGCAATGATGCGCATGCCTCGCCGGTGCACTTCCGAAATGAGGGCCTCAAAGTCTTCGACCGTGCCATACGCTGGAAGAATCTGGTAGTAGTCGGAGATGTCGTAGCCATCGTCCACCAACGGGGATTGGTAGATGGGCAGCAGCCAGATACAGTCCGCGCCGAGTTCTTGCAGGTAGTCGAGCTTGCCGATCAGGCCGCGGAAGTCGCCGTGCCCGTCGCCGTTGCTATCGGCGAAAGCACGCAGGTAGAGTTCATAGAAGACAGCATCCTTGTACCACATATCCCTGTTACCCCACTTCTAAGAGCTTGTCCGGAAAACCCACATCTAGTGTTCGTAGTGCGTGCCCACTACGAACCTTTTCAGACAAGCTCTAAGCCATGATAGGCCGCACCCAGGAGCGCGGCTTTGGGGTTAAGAATGACATGCACCGGCATCCGCTCCAGCACGACGGACAGGCGTCCCTTGTTGCGGAAGGCACGGAGAAACCGCTCATGCTGCAAAGCTGGGAGGATACGAGGCGGGATGCCACCGCCCAGGTAGACACCCCCGGTGGACAGCACTTTGAGCGCCAGGTTCCCTGCCTCCGCCCCCAGGATGGAGACAAAGGCGTTCAGCGTGGCGACGCACAGCTCGCACGGCCTTTCCGGGTCGAGCGCGGCGGTGGCAATGACCGGTGTCGGATCGGCGGTGGCAGCCAGTTGCTCGGCCAGCCAGGGTGGCTCGTCGGCGTAGCCACTGTCCTTGAGATAGGCGTAGATGTTCGGCAGCCCGATGCCAGAACACAGCCATTCGTAACTGACGTGGCCCAACCGGCCTTGAAGATAGCGGAGCAGGTCAATCTCAAACTCGTTGGTCGGCCCGAAGTCGGTGTGGCCACCCTCCGAAGGGTGGGCGCGGTAACGCGATCCATCCCAGGTCAGGTAGCCCTCGCCCAGGCCAGTGCCCGGCGCGATGACGGCGATAGTCCCAGCCGGGACTGGCTGGCCTACGTTCAACGTGTGCAGATCGGCCGGCTCCTCGGCCAGCCAGGGCACGGCGCAGGCGATGGCCTCCAGGTCGTTCAGCAGATGGACGGAAGGGATGTCTAGCTCCTGGCTGAGTTGCTTTTCGTCTACAAGCCAATGCAGGTTGGTCACCGCCACCCGGCCAGCCACCACCGGGCCAGCCACGGCGAAGCTAGCCCGGTCCACCCGCACGTTGACCTGACCGAGGAATTCGCGCACCACGGCTTCCAGGCTGGGGTAGCGGGCACTTGGAAATGTAGCTTCCGCAAGTGGCGCGCGTGGCCCAGCCTCGGGTGAGACAATCGCTACGCGGGTTTTGGTTCCGCCAATGTCACCAGCCAGTAACAACTCCATTGATAATGCCTTTCTGCTATACTCCAAGGTTCTCTAAGCCAGCCGTACGATCACCCCTTCATCAGCTCGCAAGTGGAACGGCGCCAGGCTCTCCCGCCCCTCGCGGTCCAGTGCCGTGGAGAGCAACACCTCGCCGTGATCGGCAATGGCGCTGAGGTCTAAATCGTGGGAGGCATGGCTGAAGTTGAGAACAACGAGGAGGCGTGTGCGCGCGTGCCGGCGCGTATAGGCGAAGACCGTGCCTTCGCCTACGTCGAATGACCGGTAGGTGCCCACGCTCAGCGCCGGCGTCTCCCGGCGCATGGCCGTCATCCGCCGGAAGAGGGTGAGCATCGATCGCGGGTCCTGCTCCTCGACGGCGACGTTGCACTGCCGGTAATCCGGAGCGATAGGCAGCCAGGGCTCGACGCCTGGCGGGCAGAAGCCAGCGTTGGGGCCAGCATCCCACTGCATGGGCGTGCGCTCCGGGTCACGACCGGCGTGGGGCACACCGGGCTGGTTGAGCCGGGCCGGGTCTTGCATCTTTTCCGGCGGGATGTCCACGTCCTCCATGCCGATCTCGTCGCCGTAGTAGCAGGTGGGCGTGCCGCGCAGGGTGAGCAAGAGCATGGTCGCCACCCGCGCCTGGTGACGTGCCATCGTGCAGCCCAAATCGACGGCCCTAGCCGGTGCATCTGCTGCACGATGGCGCGTCAGGTCGCGCCCGACGCGGCTGGCGATGCGCGGCTGGTCGTGGTTACCGAGGACCCAATTGGGCCAACTCCCTTCAGGCAAAGCCACCTCGTAGGCATCAACCATTCGCCGGACAACGTCCGCCGCCCACGGCGCGTTGATGAGCTGGAAGTTGAACGGCAGGTGGCACTCATCCGAGTTAACCCCGTAGTAGGTCACCAGTTTCGGGTTAGGGAGGTAGATTTCGCCGATCATCACCCGTTCGCCGTACCCATCGAGCACACGGCGCATGTCACGAATGATCTCGTGAACGAAGGGCAGGTCCTGGGTGTAACTGTGGATCAGGGCACGATGGGGCGGCATGCCGGGCCGCCAGGCCGGGTTGGGTGGCTCGTTGCGGAATTCTTCATCCTTGGCCATGAGCCAGATGACATCCACGCGGAAGCCGTCCACCCCCATATCCAGCCAGAAGCGCATGATGTCCAACATCGCCTGGCGCACTTCCGGGTTGCGGTAGTTCAGCTCCGGCTGTTCCCTAAGGAACTGATGCAGGTAGTACTGCCCCGTCCGCTCGTCGTAGGTCCAAGCAGGGCCACCGAAGTGGCTGAGCCAGTTGTTGGGCGGCCCGCCATCAGGCGCTGGGTCGCGCCAGATGTACCAATCCCGCTTAGGGTTGTCCCGCGATGATCGGCTCTCCAAGAACCAGGGGTGCTGGTCGGAGGTATGATTGGGTACCAAATCCAGAATCAGCTTTAAGCCGCGCCGGTGAGTCTCGTGAAGCAGATGGTCGAAATCGGCCATCGTGCCGAAGAGGGGATGGATGCCGGTGTAATCCGCCACGTCGTAGCCGAAGTCGGCCATAGGCGAGGGGTAGATGGGTGAAAGCCAGATAGCATCGATGCCCAGGGACACCAGGTAGTCCAATCGCTGCGTAATCCCCGGCAGGTCTCCAACGCCATCTCCATTACTGTCCATGAAGCTGCGGGGGTAAACCTGGTAGATGATACCGGTCTGCCACCAGAGATAGTTGTGTGCCATTCATTGAACTCCATCAGCAACCACACTACCGATATAGCCTGCTCCGCCCATGACCAGGACATTCATGTAAGTGAGTTCCTATCCGAAAGGATAGGTGACCCGGTTTGACTTGACACCGGAGCGTGAAGAAGGTTTTAAGCAGGCCTCACCTCGCTTTCACTGATATCGGGATCGATTGACCAATGATGAACAGTTTTTCTACTTGATAGCCGGATTTCTGCTCGGCATCGTGTAGTTTCTGGATGACGGTGTAGCATTCAAGGAACGACTCTACCACCTCGGTTGCCGGGCGAAGGGGATCGCCATAGGTTGTGACCATCGCCACCAGCAATAACCACCACCGCAACTGGTCGAAGGCCTCCTTGTTGAACCACAATACATTCTTGTACCGGTTCACCTGCAAGAAGTATTGCACTTCGCCGTCTTCGAGCAGGGATTTCAGGATCTGGTAAACCCGCTTCGTTTTGGACACCCCGACTGCCGCCCATCGCTGGTGGCTGGTGAGCACTTTGATCGCCGCCACCGCTTGCCAGGCTCTCGATTCTTCGATTCCAAAATCCTGCAGCGCTCCAGCGATAATCCTACCCAGCTGCCATTCGTCGATCCAGCTCCGGCTCTGCCACTCAAAGTCCGCCGGGTTGGCGATTTTGCCCAGGGAGTGAACCGACCACCAGCCCAACAGGGTGCCCCACGTCCATGAATCGCCGTTCAGATTTGTTTGCAGATATTTCACGGCCGTCCGGTATTCCTGTTCGGACGGCAGTTCAACTGCCGTCCCAGCCGGGAAGCGGTCTTCCAGGATGGGCAATTGCAGAATGGCTTCCAGTTCGTGGCGTAGTTCTTGAGCCAATGCGACCTCGTCCCCAGCCCCGCCGCTGAACTGTTTGGCCTCACGCAGCAGTTGGGCCATCTTTTGCTCGATTTCGTCCAGCAACGCCTGGTCCAGTGGCTCATCAGCTTCTGTCAACCGGCCGTCCATGAGCCGCCGGAACATACCAGCGTTCACCAGTTCCTTGAACGGCTGATGGATGGGTTGCAGGAAGAGCTCGCGCATCGTCTCTTCGATGCTGGGCACGCCGCGCCCATCCAGGTAACCCGCCAGGTGGGCGTAATGGTGCCACACATCATCCTGCACCTCCCGGAAATCCAGAAACACGCGGTATTTGAACGCGCCCAGCTCCACGTATAGCCCTTTGTCGAAGAGCTCCTTACTGTTGCGGATGTATTCCAGGCCAGTGACGTGGTCCCGGAAGATGCAGAAATAGTCTTCGTCGTAGTGCAGGTCCAAGCCCTCGCCCAGGTTCTTCTGCACCAGCGTGCGCTCGTCACCCTGGCCCGTCTTCACCGAATAGGCGGCCGAAGTTCGTATCCAGCCACGCGTGCTCTCGTACTTGTTGTTGTAAACCACCAGCCCGCACTCGTCACCCGCCCGGTTGGAGTAGGCGAACACGTTTTCGTTGACGTAACCTTCGGGAGCGAAGAAATCGTACAGCAGGAAGTTCTGCACCTCGGCGAAGATGTGGCGGCGGTGCATCAACGGGAAGATCTCTCGCTCGTGGCGCTGCACCAGGTTCCAGTCCGGCTGTTCATCCCAGTAGGCCCGCCGGTACTCCATGCCGTACTTTTCGGTGAACCCTTCGATCTGTCCATGCCCGAACATGGGCAAGCCAGGCATGGTCACCATCAGCGTACATACCCCAAAGTACTTGTCGTCCTTGCCGAACTGGGCCACCGCCGTCTCTTCGTCCGGGTTGT
>JBBITV010000217.1:898-6768 GCA_037440585.1 Chloroflexota bacterium | reverse complement strand
GGTTCGACTCCCCTCAGCTCCACCAACCGATTTTAGATTTTGGATTTTAGATTTTGGATTGTAATCCGGCAGTCCAAAATCCCCCTACGGGATACAACCCCAGCATAAAATCCAAAATCTAAAATCCAAAATCTGTCAAGCAGGGTGGTACCGCGGAGTCCCCCTTCGTCCCTGAAAGGCGAAGGGGCTTTTTAATTTTAGATTTTAGATTTTGGATTGGACTCGGTAGGCTTATTGGAATTCACCTTGTTCAGTCCAGCCAATCCAAAATCTAAAATCCAAAATCTAAAATCTAAAATCAAGAGAGGTCGCCCTATGCCCATGCAAGCTACCGAATTCATTTGGTTCAATGGCAAGCTGGTGCCCTGGTGGGACGCCAAGATCCATGTGATGTCCCACGTGCTCCACTACGGATCCAGTGTCTTTGAAGGTATCCGTGCTTATGAGACGGTGCGGGGTCCGGCGGTGTTTTGCCTGGATCCCCACGTCGACCGGTTGTTCAACGGCTGCAAAGTCGCGCGCATGCCTATTCCGTACACCAAGGCAGAGATCCGCACGGCCATCGTGGAGACGATCCGGGCCAACAAGCTGAAAAACTGTTACATCCGGCCGCTGGTCTTCCGTGGCTACGACTCGATTGGCGTGGAGCCACGCAGTTGCCCGGTCGAAGTAGTTATAGCGACCATCGAGTGGGGCCGCTACCTGGGGCCTGAGGCCATCGAGCAGGGCGTAGACGTCATCGTCAGCTCCTGGCGGCGCCCCGCGCCGGATACCCTGGCGCCCATGACCAAGATCGGCGGGCAATATGTGAACTCGCAGTTCGTGGTCATGGAGGCGCACGACCTGGGGTATACCGAAGGGATAGCCCTCGACGTGGCCGGGTACGTCAGTGAGGGCAGTGGTGAAAACATCTTCGTGGTTCACAACGGCGTGATCTATACCCCGCCCATTGGCGCAGCGGCGTTGCGCGGCATTACCCGCGAATGCGTCCTCACCATAGCAAGAGACCTGGGTTACGAAGTTCGAGAGCAAATGCTCCTTCGCGAATTCCTTTACATGGCCGACGAAGTATTCTTCACCGGCACCGCCGCCGAAGTATCGCCGATCAAGTCCATTGACCGGATCCCCATCGGCGAGGGTCGGCGCGGCCCGGTGACGAAGGCCATTCAGGATCAATTCTTTGGAATCACGTCAGGCGAAATCGAGGATCGGCACGGGTGGCTGACGCCGGTTAAGGAGTGACAAGGTGACAAGGTGAGGGGGTGACAAGGTGACAAAGTGAGTTAGTGCCTGTATTTCACCTTGTCACCTTGTCACCTCATTGGGATTTGAAGAGGAGTCATCAGTATGGTCGAGAAGTATAACCCGCAAGCTATCGAAGCCAGGTGGCAAAAGAAATGGGCAGAAGATAAACTGTACGAGGTCCACGAGGACCCGTCCAGGCCCAAATTCTATTTCTTGACGATGTACCCGTATCCGAGCGGTGATCTCCACATCGGCCACTGGTACGCCATGGCGCCGTCCGACGCGGCCGCACGCCACCGCCGGATGAAGGGCTATAACGTCCTGTTTCCCATCGGCTTCGACGCCTTCGGGCTGCCGGCGGAAAACGCGGCCATCAAGCACGGCATCCATCCCTGGACGTGGACCTACCGCAACATCGAAAACATGCGTCGCCAATTGCGCGCGATGGGTGCCATGTTTGACTGGTCGCGTGAGGTCATCACGTCCGACCCCGAATATTACAAGTGGAACCAGTGGTTCTTCTTGAAGTTCTACGAGATGGGCCTGGCCTACCGCACCTATGCGCCAGTGGATTGGTGCCCCAACTGCAACACCACCCTGGCCCGCGAACAGGTTGTCGGAGAGAACCGGGAGTGTGAGCGCTGCGGCACGCCGGTCATCCGGAAGGACCTGAACCAGTGGCTGTTCAAGATCACCAAGTATGCCGACGAGTTGCTGGATTTCTCCAAAATCGACTGGCCCGAGCGGGTCAAGACGATGCAGACCAACTGGATCGGCCGGAGCGAGGGCGCTGAGATCGTCTTCAAGAGCGAACAGGGCGACGACATCATCGTGTTCACCACACGCGCCGACACCGTGTTTGGCGCCACCTTCATGGTCCTGGCGCCGGAGCACCCACTGGTCCAGAAGCTGACATCGGATGACCAGCGTGCGCAAGTGGACGCGTACGTTCAACAGGCGAGCCGCGAGACCGAGATCGACCGGTTAGCGGTGACCAAGGAGAAGACCGGCGTTTTCATTGGCGCCTACGCGGTGAACCCGGTCAACGATGTCCGCATCCCGATTTACATCGCCGATTACGTCCTGATGCAATACGGTACCGGCGCAATCATGGGCGTCCCGGCTCACGACTGGCGCGACTTCGTCTTCGCCTTGAAGTATGGCCTGCCCATCCTGCCGGTGATTGACCGGCCGGATGGGTTGACCAAATCGTTCGCGCCGTCCGGCACGATGAACGAAGGCTTCGCCGACGCGCTGCAAGCAGAGGGTATCCCGTTCGACGAGCGCGAGGGCTCACGGTATATCACCATTCCGCCTGAGAAGGTGAATCGCTATGTCCAACTGGCACAGCGCTTTGTCCGCCAAGATGCATGGAACGAGGTAGTGGGTACGCGCTGGGTGTTCATCTTCCACGATGGCGTTTGGGAATGGGATTCGCTGGAGAGCGAACAGCGCATCCTGGATCGATGCAAGAAGCTGGAGCCTGGCGTCCGCGACAAGCGCACGTTAATGGAGATGCTGTGGTCGCTGGAGTTCTACCGCGATGCACTGTACCACGATGCATATGGCACGATGATCCACTCCGGCGAGTTCACTGGCACGCCGGGCGACGTGGCCCGCCAGAGGGTGGCCGAGTGGCTGGCCGAGAAGGGAATTGGGAAGCCCGCCGTGACCTACCGGCTGCGCGACTGGCTGATCAGCCGCCAGCGCTACTGGGGCACGCCCATCCCGATCATCTACTGCCCGGCGTGCGGCACGGTCCCGGTGCCCTACGAGGACCTGCCGGTAGTGCTGCCTGAAGACGCTCAGTTCTTGCCGACAGGCGAATCGCCCCTGAAGTACCACGAGGGGTTCCGCAACGTCGCCTGTCCCAGGTGCGGCGGCCCTGCCGAGCGCGAGCTCGACACGATGGATACCTTTGTCGACTCGTCCTGGTACCAGTACCGCTACCTGAGCCCCCACGACGACCATGCTCCATTCGACCCAGACCAGGGCCGGTACTGGCTGCCGGTCGACCAGTACACGGGGGGCATTGAGCATGCCACGATGCACTTGCTGTACACGCGCTTCTTCCACAAGGCCATGCGCGACATCGGCGTGGTGGACTTCGACGAGCCGATGACGCGGCTGTTCAACCAGGGCATCATCCTGGGCGAAGACAGCGAAAAAATGAGCAAGTCACGCGGCAACGTCGTCTCGCCGGACGACTACGTGAACGCCGTGGGCGCGGACGCGGTCCGGGCATACCTGATGTTCATCGGTCCCTGGAGCGAGGGTGGGCCGTGGAGCAGCCGAGGGATCGATGGGGTGGTGCGGTTCTTGAACCGGGTGTGGAACCTGGTTGTAGCGGAGCGAGAGGATCAAGGCGCCGGGGACTATCGGCCAGCCGACATCACTGCGTTGCGGCGACTGACCCACCAGACTATCAAGCGCGTCTCCGAGGATCTGGAGAACTTCCGTTTCAATACAGCCATTGCCGCGCTGATGGAATTCAACAATGTCCTGGTCAAGGCCAAGGAGACGCGCGTCTACGGCACCGTGGCCTGGGAAGAGGCTATCGAGAACTTGTTGTTGCTGCTGGCACCGATTTGCCCGCACATCGCCGAGGAGTTGTGGATGCGGACAGGGCGGCCGTATAGTATCCACCAGCAGACCTGGCCGGTATGGGACGCCGCCATCGCCGCCGAAGACACCTTTACCCTGGTGATCCAGGTCAACGGCAGGGTCCGTGATAAGGTTGACGTTCCGGTCTCGATCACCGAGGACGATGCCAAGGCGGTGGCGCTGGCGTCTGAAAACGTCCGGCGGTACGTGGATGGTCAAAAACCAACCAGGATCGTGTACGTACCGGGCCGCCTGGTCAACATCGTGGTACGT
Organism: Chloroflexota bacterium; assembly: GCA_037440585.1. Lineage (GTDB taxonomy): Bacteria > Chloroflexota > Anaerolineae > Epilineales > JBBITV01 > JBBITV01. The sequence continues at coordinate 2,646 of JBBITV010000217.1, read as the reverse complement.
TAGCCGCTTATGCCGCTATAGGCTCATTCGGACACGACTGGCATCCATGAGGCAGTCCGTTTTCCATGAGTCGTCCTGCCAGTTCCCGCAAGGCGGGCAGATTAAAGGGTTTCTCTAGCCAGGCGGCCCCGGATTCACGCAGGAAACGCTGTATATTTCCGTTCCAGCGGTTGCCGGTCAGAAAGATGATGCGGGCGGCCTGGTCTGGCCGCTTTAGTTTCAGGCGCTCGTAAAGTTGTAGGCCGCTGAGGCCGGGTATGGTCAGGTCACAGATGACGAGATCGTAGGACTGGTGCTCCAGTTTGGCCAGGGCGGTCCGGCCGTCGAAGGCCAGGTCGGCTGCACCGCCGTCGCCGGTTAGAATACGGGCGACGAGGTCAGCTACCTCCGCCTCGTCCTCGATGATAAGAATGCGCTTCTGGGTGGCACGCCGGGTGGAGTTGGGGGGAAGGGCGCGGGCGCTGTCAGACGCCAGGACTGGCGGCACGACGGGTAACTCGATGAAGAAACAGGCACCCTCGCCTGGCGTGCTCTCCGCCCAGATCCGCCCGCCGTGTTGCTGGACGATCCCGTAACAGGTGCTGAGGCCCATCCCCGGTCCCTGCCCCACCTCTTTCGTTGGGAAAAACGCATCAAAAATTCAGGGCATGATTTCCGGCAAGATGCCGGGACCGTCGTCGGTAACCGAAATGCGCAGGTTGCCGTTGAGCTCTTGCAGCCGGACTGTGATCCGCGAGCCTTTGTGGGCCCGGCTGATGGCCTGCCGGGCGTTGTCGATCAGGTTCAGGAGAACCTGCCGGAACTGGCGAACGTCAACCATCGTCCGGGGCAGGTTCGGCTGCAGTTCGGTTAACAGTTCAATGTGGTCAGCCTGAAGTTGGTAGCGGGGAAGATGCAGTGCGGACTCGATTACTTCGTCGAGTTGCACGGGAGATCTTTCGAGTGGACGCTCGCGAGCGAAGACGAGCAAGTCTTCGACGACTCGATGGGTGCGCAGCGCGTTCTCCACAATATACTGGGCGTATTCCTTGACTCGTGGATCGGTCTCGAACGTCTGTAGCAATTCGGCGTAGCCCAATACAGAGGTCAGGGGATTGTTCAGTTCGTGGGCAACACTCGCGACCAACTCACCGATGGCGGACAGTTTCTCCGACTGGACCAGCAGCAACTGCTTCTGACAAAGTTCGCGGTTCCGCTTCTCCAGTTCCTCGGCCCGGCCCTTCAATGTCTGGTAGGATTCCCCCAGGCGGTCAGCCATCTCGTTGAATTGGCGGACCAGGAGCCCCAACTCGTCTCCGTTCGAGACCGTGGCGCGGTAGCGCAGGTTGCCGTGACTGACCTGTTGGGCCATGAACATCAAGCGCTGGATCGGTCGCGTCAGCGTGTTGGACAGGGCTGTCGCGAACATGCATAGGGCAACTGTGGCGACCAGGAGCAGCGTGAGTGTGACACCAATTGTTTGCGTTTCCAACAGTTGCCACCGACCGCCCGGACCGCCATACCCTATCTCATCCAGCAGACGCGAACTGATGGTGAGACTGGCGATGACCAGGGCTGCCGCGATTAACCAGACACTCCCCAACAGCAGGATGAGGATCTTGTAACGGATACTCAGCCGGTTCGACCAGTTGGAAAGAAACTGCAACTGCATGGGTTGGTGAACTGCAGGGGCCATGTCAGGATCGGCTGCGATCCATCACGTCAAGAGCGCGGCCCGTATCTCCAAAGAAGTCCCGATCCACGAACAT
>JBBITV010000217.1:0-872 GCA_037440585.1 Chloroflexota bacterium | reverse complement strand
CAAGGAAATCCTCTTTGCGGATACGACGGTGGCCTCCAGGAGTGGGGTATGCACGTAGCTTGCCGAGCTTGATCCACCGAATAACCGTCATCGGTGCGACGGAGCAGTATGTGGCAACGTCACCAGTGCTCAGTAGCTTTCGGTTCTTCACCAGGTCCTCCTTGTGGCGCCCCCTTCGCCTTTGCCAAGAGCCTGACAACGAATACCTTCTTCACCAAGCTCAGATTCACTACATTTGATCCAATTTTACCTCCCTTTGTCAGTTTTGTGCGTGAACGAACCATGAGTTTTACGTGAATATTTTGTAAACTGGAGGGGGTCGTGCTGATAGTTGACAAAGGATCATGGCTAGGCTATACTCTGCCATGATAGTTAATCGACAGGAGGCATCACATGAGCCAAGATCCAGGCAGCGCTCCACCAGCCCCCTTCCCACCGGACCTCGGCGTCGGACATCACCGAACTGTGATCACGACGGAACGGGCACCAAAGGCAATTGGCCCTTATTCCCAGGGGATTTGTGTCGATAACGTCGTCTTCACGGCCGGCCAGGTTGCCATCGATCCGGCCACGGGCAAGCTGATCGACGGGGACATCGCGGCCCAGACGCGCCAGGTGCTGCTGAATCTGGCAGCCATCCTTGAAGCGACTGGAACGTCCCTGTCCAACGTCGTCAAGACCACGGTCTTTCTGGTCGACATGAGCGATTTCGTGGCGATGAACAGCGTCTACGCGGAATTCTTTCCCACCGCTCCACCCGCCCGGTCAACCGTGCAGGTAGCGGCGCTACCCCTAGGCGCACATGTGGAGATTGAGGCCATCGCCATTGTCTAAATGACAGCAGAAACTTCTGTCTCCCCCCGCTCAAACAT
>JBBITV010000216.1:4292-6824 GCA_037440585.1 Chloroflexota bacterium | reverse complement strand
AGCTGGACATCCCACAGCCTGCCCACGGGACGGCGCGCTCCCTGGACGAGGCGCGGGCGGTGGCGCGCGAGATCGGCTACCCAGTACTGGTGCGCCCCTCATACGTCCTGGGCGGGCGGGCGATGGCGATCTGCTATGCCGAGCCTGACCTGGAGCGTTTCGTCGCTGAAGCCATCGCCGTGGCGCCCGACCACCCGGTGCTCATCGACCGCTATCTCGAAGACGCCTACGAGGTGGACGTGGACGCCGTCGGCGACGGCGAGCGGGTGGTCATTGGCGGAATCTTACAGCACATCGAGGAGGCTGGCGTGCATTCCGGCGATTCAGCAATGGTGCTGCCACCGTACAAGGTGAGTTTCTATCATCTGAGCATCATTCGTGAGTACACCCACAAGCTCGGCCTGGCCCTGGGCGTGCGCGGCCTGATGAATGTCCAGTTCGCCATCAAGGACGACATCGTGTACGTGCTGGAGGTGAACCCGCGTGCGTCGCGGACGGTGCCCTTTATTAGCAAGGCGACGGGTGTCCCGCTGGCAAAGATCGCGGCCAAAGTGATGGCGGGCAAGACCCTGGCGGAGCTAGGTTTCGTCGAGGAGCCCAGGATCGATGGATTCTTCGTCAAGGAGGCGGTGTTGCCTTTTAAGAAATTCCTTGGTGCCGACACCCTCTTGGGGCCAGAGATGCGCAGCACGGGCGAAGTTATGGGCCACGCCAGCCGTTTCGGCCACGCCTTCGCTAAAGCGGAGATGGCGGCAGGGAGTCGCCTGCCCCTCTCTGGCACTGTGCTCCTTAGCGTCAACGACTACGACAAGGGCAATATCCTCAAGATTGGCCGCGACCTGGCCAGCCTGGGCTTTCGATTGGTGGCGACGCGCGGCACCGCAGAGTGGCTGGCGCGTGTCAACCTGCCGGTTGAGGCCATCAACAAAGTGCGCGAGGGCTCGCCCCACGTCGTGGATGCTATCCGTGCAGGCCAGATCGACCTGATCGTCAACACACCCCTGGGCCGGGGCGCCCACGCCGACGGGATGGCGATCCGCGTCGCCGCCACCCAGTACGACGTGCCCCTGATTACGACGCTCTCGGCAGCGCAGGCGGCGGTCAACGGGATCAGGGCGTTGAAGGCGAAGGAGTTGAAGGTGAGGAGTTTGCAGGAACACCACCGACGGTAGTTTCGAGTTTCGGGTTTCGAGTTTCGAGTCAGGTTTCGGGTTTCATGTTTCGGGTTTCAGGGAGGCTGAACACGAAACCCGAAACCCGAGACCCGAAACTGCATAGCGGAGCGAAGCATGGCCACCTTTAACCGTTTTGAAGAAATAGAAGGCTGGCAAACAGCCCGGGAACTCACTCAGGAAATCTACACCATCACGAATCAGGGTTCTTTCGCCAGGGACTTTGGGCTGCGCGACCAGATTCGCAAGGCTAGTGTTTCAATCATGTCCAACATCGCTGAGGGGTTCGAACGAAGCGGGACGGGGGAATTCGTGCAGTTCCTTTCGGTGGCAAAGGGCTCCGCTGGTGAGGTTAAGAGCCAGCTCTATATTGCGCTCGATCAAGGCTACATCAACCAAGAAACATTTGATCGCCTGTCTGCGTTGGCTACCGAAACTGGTTGCAAGATCGGCGGGCTGATGAACTACCTACGCAAATCAAATATCAAAGGGACTAAATACAAGTAGTTTCGGGTTGCGAGTTTCGAGTCTCAGGTTTGGAAGGGCCCAAACCCGAAACCCGAGACTCAACTCGAAACCCGAAACTCGAAACCCGAAACAGGAGGACCCATGAAAACCGAAGTCAAGAAAGTCGTCCTGGCCTACTCAGGTGGGCTGGACACGTCCACCATCGTGCCCTGGCTGCGCGAGAACTACGGCTGCGAGGTCGTCTGCTTCTGCGCCGACATCGGCCAGGGGGAGGAAATGGAGGGACTGGAGGAAAAGGCCATCAAGTCCGGCGCCAGCAAGCTCTACCTGGAAGACATGCGCGAGGAGTTCGTCACAAACTTCATCTTTCCTACCTTGCGGGCAGGCGCGATCTACGAGCGCAAGTATCTGCTGGGCACGTCGTTTGCCCGGCCGCTTATCGCGCAACGCCAGGTCGAGATCGCGGAGATCGAGGGCGCGGATGCCGTGGCCCACGGCGCGACGGGCAAGGGCAATGACCAGGTGCGGTTTGAGCTGACCTACAAGGCGCTCAACCCCAAGCTCAAGGTCATTGCCCCCTGGCGCGAGTGGGAGCTACGCTCGCGTGAGGACTGCATCCGCTACTGCCGCGCGCACCACGTGCCGGTCGCAGCTAGCGAGGGCAAGATCTACAGTCGTGACCGTAACCTGTGGCACCTGAGCCACGAGGGTGGCCTGCTCGAGGATCCGTGGAACGAACCTGAAGAAGATATGTACCAACTCACGGTCTCCCCGGAGCAGGCGCCGGACAAGCCCACGTACATCGAGATCGAGTTCCGTGAGGGCTACCCGAAGAAGATCGACGGCGTCAACTACGGCCTCCCCTTCGACTCGGGCACGGCGATCCAGGCGC
>JBBITV010000216.1:0-4282 GCA_037440585.1 Chloroflexota bacterium | reverse complement strand
GGGTCGATCTCATACAGCGGTTGAATCACATTGGCGGCCAGAACGCCATCGGCCGGGTTGACCTGGTGGAGAATCGACTGGTCGGGATGAAATCTCACGGCGTGTACGAGACGCCTGGTGGCACGATCCTCTCCATCGCCCACCGTGAGCTGGAATCGATTTGTCTCGACCGGGAGACGTTGCATTACAAGGACGTGGTCGCCCAGCGTTATGCCGAGTTGGTGTACTATGGCCAGTGGTTCACCCCGTTACGCGAGGCCCTGGACGCGTTTGTCAACAAGACCCAAGAGCGCGTCACCGGTACAGTCCGTCTGAAGCTGTACAAGGGCAATGTCATCGTCGCCGGGCGCAAGTCGCCGTACAGCCTTTATCGCGAGGACTTCGCTACGTTTGGGGCCAGCGACGTCTACGATCAGAAGGACGCAGTGGGCGTCATCACCCTGTTCGGCCTGCCGCTGCAGGTGAAAGCGCTGCTCGACATCGAGGGCTTCGGCCAATCCAGCTATCGGCGGCCGGATTATAGCCGGTTCAAGCGGGATTAAGTACCATGACGATTCTCGACGATCCATCCATCACTGCTGTCCCCGGCTTCCGCGCCGCAGGCGTCGCCTGCGGCCTCAAGAAGACGGGTGCCCTGGACATGGCCCTGGTCGTCTCCGAAGTGCCGTGCCGGGCCGCGGCCGTTTTCACCACCAACCGGGTCAAGGCTGCACCCGTCCTCCACGACCAGGCGATCCTGGCGCGCAACCGGACCGGCATCCGCGCCGTCGTCGCCAATAGCGGTGGCGCCAACGCCTGCACCGGCGACCAGGGCGCTCGGGACGCCGCCCAGATGTCTGCCCTGGTCGCCGCCCAGCTCGGCTGCAACCCGGACGACGTGCTCGTCATGTCGACGGGGGTCATCGGCCATCGGCTGGACATGGCCAAAGTCGCCACCGGCATCGCCGACGCCGCCGCACACCTCTCTGCCGCAGGCGGCCACGCCGCTGCCCGCGCCATTATGACCACCGACACCCGGCCGAAAGAATACGGTTTAACGTTTAACGTTGAACCCTTCACTCCGTTCAGGGCAGGCTGTTCAACGTTAAACGTTGCAGGCATGGCCAAAGGCGCCGGGATGATTCACCCCAACATGGCGACGATGCTCTGCCTCATCATCACCGATACCGCCATTTCGGCTGACTTGCTGGATTCGGCCCTCCGTTATGCCGTCGACCGCTCTTTCCATCGTATCACCGTGGATGGCGACACCAGCACCAACGACACCGTCTTGCTGCTGGCCAACGGCCGCGCCGGCAACCCAGAGATTCAGGATCCGGATTCGCCTGATTTCTTGGAATTTCGACGCGCGCTGACTCACGTGGCAACCGAATTGGCGAAGATGGTCGCCCGGGACGGCGAAGGCGCCACCAAGTTCGTTGCGGTCAATGTGAAAGGCGCACGCGCCGAAGCTGAAGCCGTCCAGGCGGGCATGGCCGTGGCCCGGTCGAACCTGGTCAAGACGGCGCTCTTTGGCCGTGACGCCAACTGGGGACGCGTTTTGGCCGCCGTCGGCTACAGCGGGGTCGAGATTGATCCGAACACGATATCGCTTTGGTTTGGTGTAACTGGCGGAGACGTAATGCAATTAGTCGCCAGCGGCCAGCCGCTACCGCTGGACGAGAAACGCGCCCTGGCAATCTTGTCCGAGCCGGACATCGACATCACCGTGGACCTGAGCCTGGGGTCCGCCGAGGCTACGGTTTGGACGTGCGATTTTTCGTACGACTATGTGAGGATTAATGCGGCGTATAGGACGTGATGCGTCAAACGTCAAACGTGATAGGTTCGCACATCACGTTTGACGTTTGACCTTTGACACCCTACCGAGGAGGAATCTTGCCTAATCTACTTCGTGTTGGCTTCCAGGGCGAACGTGGCGCGTATAGTGAGGCGGCGGCCATCGCCCACTTCGGTGAGGGGGTTGAGCCGGTGCCTTGCGCTACCTTTGATCTAGTCTTCGAACGTGTCGAAGCGGGTGAGTGCGAGTATGGCGTCGTGCCCATCGAGAACTCCCTGGCAGGAAGCATCCATCGCAACTACGACCTGCTTCTTAAACATAACCTTCAGATCGTCGGCGAGGTCAGCCTACGCATCGTTCACAACTTCATCGCTCATCAGGGCGTTTCACTGAACGAGGTGCGGCGAGTCTATTCGCACCCTCAGGCACTGGCGCAATGCGAACGCTACCTGGACCGGCTGCCTGGCGTCGAGCGCGTGCCAAGCTACGACACGGCCGGGAGCGTCAAGCTCATTAAGGAGCAGGGTTTGCGAGATGCTGCCGCCATCGCCAGCCAGCGCGCCGCCCAGGTCTACGGCATGACCATCCTCAAGTCCGGCATCGAGGACGACCCGGAGAACTATACCCGCTTTCTCGCCCTGGCCGGCAAGGGTTCGGTGCCGCAAAGTGGCCCGGCCAAGACCTCCATCGTCTTCGCCCTCCAGAACGCGCCCGGCGCCCTGTTCAAGGCCCTGAGCGTCTTCGCCTTGCGCGACATCGACCTGACCAAGATCGAATCGCGCCCGCTCAAGGGCAAGCCGTGGGAGTATTTCTTCTATCTTGACTTCGCTGGCAGCATGGCCGAGACCCACTGCCAGAAGGCTATCGGGCACCTGGAAGAGATCGCCACCTTCCTGCGCATCTTGGGCTCGTATCCACGGGGGACGTAGAACACGGATCACTGCGGCTTCAACGCTGATGGCTGATGGCCGACGGCTGACCGCTCGGGCGCCGGCCGGACGGCCACAATCACCCACCCCGTCAGTACTGCATAGACCAGCGTATCTACCACGAACACCGACCGTAGATTAATCGTCGCCAGCGCACCTGCCACGAGTGGGCTCACCGCCCCGCCGAGGAGTGTCGCTGCGGAGAGCAAGCCGAAGCCCGTGCCCTGAACCTCGCGCGGCAAAGCCAGGCCACCCATCGTGAGCGCTACGGTCATCGTACCGCCCGCAACCAGCCCCAATAGCACCCGGAAGGCCAGGAGTTCTGCGTTCGTATTTACTAATGCCATCGGCCAGCACGTGAGCGCCCCGGCGACCAGAGTGCCGATGAGCACCCGGCGCGGCCCGTAGCGGGACAGTCGCCCGACCACCGCGGCCGAGATGGCGCTGGCCACGGCCGCCAGGGCGGTGATCAACCCGGCGACAGATGCGACAGTCTGGTCGGGGACGCCCAGGAGGTGAACGTAGAGGGGGAGCACCGGCTGAAAACTCGCGTCGATGGACTGGACCAGGAACAGGACGGTCAGCATCACCGCTACAGCCGGGATGCGCACCAACTTCCCGAATGACGTTCTGCCTCCAGGGATGGACACGGTGCGGGTATCCTGGACGGCATAATCCTCGTGGTAAGACCGCCACATCAGCACGAACGCGATGGCGCACAGCCCTGCCGCGACGAAAAAGCTCAGGCGCAGTCCAAACGTGTCGGCCAGGACGCCGCCGATGGCTGGGCCGACGGCTGCGCTCATCAGCCGCGCCGATTGTAAGATGCCTATTGCCTGGCCCAGCCGATCGCGGGGCACCGAACTCGCCATCAAGGCCGTCGACATGGGGTTGAACCCGCCGAGTAGCCCCAGGGCCATGCGCAACAGCAGCAAGTGAAATACGTTTTGGGCAAATCCCATGAGCACCAGGACGAGGACGAAAGTTACCAGGACGCGCAGCAGCATCACCCGGATGCCATAGCGGTCGGCCAGGCCGCCCCAGAAGGGCGCGGCCAGGGCGGCGAGCAGGGGGGCCACCCCCAGCAGCACGCCAGACCAGAGGGCAGCTTCGCCCACGTCACGCACGCCAAGCTGCTGCACATACAGCGGCAGGAACGGCACGACGAAAGTGAATCCCACCAGGGTCACAAAGGCGACCAGGGCGATGAGGTACTGGTTACGTTGCCAGGGTTCGAGGGTGAGAACGCGAGGGTCGTTCAAGTGACTGATGGCACTAACCCGGACAGTGCGAGCACCTGGTCAGATTCTGAGAGAGTGGCTTCCTCCATTTTCACGCCAAACACCTCACCAAAACGCCTGATGACCGCCTGCCGCACTGTCCCGAAATCCACCTCTTTTCCCAACACCTGACGCATAGATACCACCGCCTTATCTTGAATACCACATGGGACAATCAGGTTGAAATGGCTCATGTCGGGGTCGACGTTGAGGGCGAAGCCGTGGTAGGTGATCCACTGCTCGATGCGCGCGCCGATGGCGAGGATCTTAGCATCAATCAACTCATCAACACT
>JBBITV010000215.1:0-6828 GCA_037440585.1 Chloroflexota bacterium | reverse complement strand
GCCACACCTTGCACTTGATGGTCGCTCATGGTTGACCCCTCCACTGATGGCGCGGTATAGCCGCAACCAGATTTTTGAACCTTGTCTCCTCATAACCAACAAAAAACCGCCGCCCCACCGAAGGGCTGCGGTTCCGTTTCTGTGTGTCCCCTATTCCCTTCGCTGGTATTACCCAGATCAGGTTCGTCGGGTCGATGACATTGCGGGTCATCCTCTCAGCCTGGCTCTCCAGGCTCCCCGAAGGTTCCCTATCCCGTTAACTATATATATTATAGATTTAGACGGCGGGATTGTCAACCTGGTCGGCCGGGAGTTGGCGCAGACCGCTTGATCAAAAAGGCCCGCCTTTTTTGACCGTTTTTAGACCGAATTTGGACCTTGATGTGATATACTAATAGGTGGCGGTTCCACGGCGGTGTCATTCGCTGCAAGATCGACCTGCACATAGATGCCTCGCAGCAACGGCGCTCCAAAGGACGTCAACGGTGTACGACCCTTGCGGCTTTTTTTGCTTGTTCCGGGCACAAGCGATGCTTTGACTGGCTGACCGGGTCTCGAAACCAGCGTCTTCCTCCCCCGCCCGGCTTCTCCCAACGCGTCATAGGCGGTCCTCTGAGCAACAAACACCCACATGTCGGCGTTTACCGTTCCATGAAATGGAATGGAAAGGAGGAAATCGACACAAGGAAGGAATCGACCAGAAAGCAAAGAGGCTATCTGAAAACCCTGGCGCGCCGGGCTTTGTGCCCGGCAGGAAAGCCAAAGGAGGCAAACCATGGCTGAGATGACCAAGGATAGGCTGCTCTGGATCTACGAACGCATGCGGCTCATCCGCGAGTTCGAGGACCGGGCGGCCCAGTTGTTCGCCGAAGGGAAGATACCTGGCTTTGTGCATCTTTACGCCGGTGAGGAAGCGATTGGCGTCGGGGTGTGCGCCAATCTGACCGACCGTGACTTCATCACCTCAACGCACCGCGGCCACGGCCACTGCATCGCCAAGGGTGTGGACCCGAAGGAGATGATGGCCGAGCTGTACGGAAAGGCGACGGGGTCCTGCCACGGCAAGGGCGGTTCGATGCACATTGCCGACGTGGACCGCGGCATGCTCGGGGCCAACGGGATCATTGGTGCCGGCGGTCCATTGGCCTGCGGTTCGGGCCTGATGGCCAAGATCAAGGGGACTGACCAGGTGACCGTCTGCTTCTTTGGCGACGGCGCAGCCGAGCAAGGTACGATGCACGAGTCCATGAACCTGGCGGCCATCTGGAAGCTGCCGGTAGTCTTCCTGTGTGAGAATAACGGCTATGCCCAGACGACCCCCGCGCATTACCACTGTGCTGCCAAGGATATCTCCGACCGGGCGACTGCATACAACATCCCGGGCTTTTCCGTGGACGGCACGGATGTGTTTGCTGTCTATGAAGCCGTTAGTGAGGCAGTTGCCCGGGCGCGACGCGGCGAGGGGCCGACCCTCATCGAGTGCAAGGGCTTCCGTTACTACGGCCACTTCCAGGGCGACAACATGAGCTACTTCACTGAAGAGGAAAAGGCCCAGAACCGGGCGCGAGATCCCATTGACGCCTTCAGGAAGCGCGTCCTCGAGCGCGGCCTGCTGTCGGAGAAGGAGTTGGCAGACATTGATGCCAGGGCCAAGCAGACCATAGACGAGGCCGTCGCGTTCGCCGAGCAGTCACCCTATCCCGCTCCGGAAGCGGTCTTGACCGACGTTTACGTGAGCTATGCGTGAAGGAGGACCAATCATGACTACCCGGACTTTGACCTTCCGTGAAGCCTTTAACGAAGCGATACGCCTGGAGATGCGCCGGGACCCCACAGTGATTTTGATGGGTGAGGATATCGCTGGCGGCGCCATGACCCACCTCGAGGCGAAGGGTGAGGAGGCGTGGGGCGGCGATCTCGGCCTCACCAAGGGTCTAGTGCAGGAGTTTGGCCGATCGCGTGTCCGCGATACACCCATCAGCGAGTCGGCGTTCATCGGCGCCGCGGTCGGCGCGGCCTCCACCGGGCTGCGACCGATCGCCGAGCTGATGTTCGTGGACTTCTTTGGGGTGTGCTTCGACCAAATTTACAACCAGGGTGCCAAGCTGCGCTATATGTTCGGTGGCAAAGCCAAAGTGCCCATGGTCGTTGAAACGCTGATCGGCGGTGGCTTCCGCGCAGCGGGCCAGCATTCCCAGTGTCTGTACTCGATCTTCACCCACATCCCGGGCCTCAAGACAGTCGTGCCGTCGACGCCATACAATGCCAAAGGACTGATGTCGGGCGCCATCCGTGACGACGACCCCGTGATCTACTTTGTACATAAGGTCTTGCTAGACACATCCGGGCCGGTGCCGGAGGACAACTACGTCATCCCGCTCGGAAAAGCAGAGGTCGCCCGCCAGGGCAAGGACGCGACGGTGGTCGCCATCGGCCGGATGCGGCTGTTTGCACTTGAGGCCGCCCAAGAGCTGGCCAAAGACGGGATCGACGTCGAAGTGGTTGACCCGCAAAGCCTCTCACCCCTGGACGAGAGCACCATCCTGGAGTCGGTGAAGAAGACCCACCGGCTGGTGGTGGTGGACGAGGACAACCCGCTCTGTAGTATGGCCAGCGAGATTATCTCCCTGGCTGCCCGGAACGCGTTTGGTTACCTGGACTCCGCGCCCCAGGCAGTCACCGCGCCCCACACGCCGGTGCCGTTTAGCCCGGCCCTGGAGGACGTCTACATCCCCAGCCCGGCCAAGATTGTCGAGGCGGTCAGGGCGGTTCTCGCGTAACCAGGAACCTGGGGAAATCGAGAAGAAACCCGCTATCTCCCAGAAAACGGGTTTCTTCTCGATTGGAAAGAGGCCCATTCATGACGAGTGTGGGAATCATCGCCAACCCCGCTTCCGGCAAGGATATCCGCCGCCTGGTCGCGCACGCGTCGGTATTTGATAACAACGAGAAAAGCAATATCCTGCAGCGCGTTCTGCTCGCCCTCGATGCCATCGGCGTCGATCAAGTGAGCATCATGCCTGACTATTATGGGCTTGGGGAGCAGGCGCTGGATGGGCTCAAGCTAACCGCCTTGAACGCCAGCATCCTCGATATGCCAATGCGCGCCACCGAGGAAGACTCGACTGAGGCCGCATCCCTCTTTTGTCAAATGGGCATGGGGTGCATGGTGGTCTTAGGGGGGGACGGCACCAACCGCGCCGTCGCCAAGGGTTGTGGCCGCGTGCCTGTCGTCCCCATCTCGACCGGGACCAACAACGTCTTTCCCACGATGGTCGAAGGCACCGTGGCGGGCCTGGCGGCCGGGTTGGTCGCGTTAGAGGCTGTAGACCTGGATAAGGTCATCTATTCAGCCAAGCAACTGGAGGTGTATCTGGACCACAAACTAACGGATGTCGCCCTGGTTGACGTGGTCACCTGCTCCGATCTGTGGATAGGAACCCGGGCGATGTGGGATCCGACACACCTCCAGGAAGTCGTCCTGGCGCGGGCCGAGCCGGGCTGCATCGGCCTGTCGTCCGTGGGCAGTTGCTTCCAGATACTGGATGCCCGAGATGGTCACGGAATGTATCTGGCCCTCGGCCAGGGAGGTGAGCAGGTCCTCGCGCCGGTAGGACCGGGTCTGGTCATTCCTGTGGCCGTCCGCCAGCATCGCTTGATATCATTGGGCGATGAGGTGATCCTGAACTCGGGCGACGGCACGATCGCCCTTGACGGCGAGCGCCAGATTGAGATCTATCACCAACAGAGGATCAGTGTCCGGCTGACGAGCGATGGCCCACGCGTCGTGGATGTTCGTCAGTGTATGGAAGAAGCAACGCGGTCTGGGGTTTTTCAACGGCTCGGGCTGCCGAAGCGGAGGAATTGAACCATGGCGACCAAGATCATCATGCCCAAGCTGGGCATGGCCATGACCGAGGGCGTAGTCGTCAAGTGGAACAAGCAAGACGGCGATCCGGTGGAGAAGGATGAACCGATTGGGGTGATCATGAGCAAAAAGATCACCTACAATCTGACCGCGCCAGCGTCGGGCGTGTTGCGCATCGTGGCCGGGCTAAAGCAAACCCGGCCCGTGGGTGCAACCCTCGCCTTCATCACGGCACCGGGCGAGCCGGTTCCGGAGGTCGAAGAAGTGCCGCCAGCCCCTGCCGCTGCCGTCGTGACCGCCGCACCCATCCCGGCCAAAGCTGCGCCGGCCCTGGCTGAGAAGGTCTTTGTGCTGGCCTCCCCGGCCGCCCGCCGGCTCGCCAAGGAGAAAGGCATCGACCTGGCCCAGGTGACGGGCACGGGGCCCGATGGTCTGGTAACCGAAGCTGACGTGCTCCGCTTTGCTGAGGAGCGCGCGAAGCTGCCGGAAATCCTGGCCTCGCCAATGGCGAAGAAACTGGCGCGCGAGCATGGCCTGGACCTGGCCCAGATTCCCGGCACCGGCCCCGGCGGGCGCGTGACCGAGCGGGACGTGCTGGCCTACATCGAGGCGCAGGCCAAGGCACCGCCTGCCCCCGCCATTGCGCCAGCCCCCGCCCGAGTCATCCCCTTCATTGGCATGCGGCAGGTGATCGCGCAGCGTATGACCGAGAGCCTGCAGACGATGGCCCAGGTGACGGCCACCACCGAGGCGGACGTCACCGAGCTGGTCAAGCTGCGGGAGCAGATCAAGACGAAGTTCGATCTGACTTACACCGACCTGATCATCAAGGCGGTTACAGCCGTACTGAAAGAGCACCCGCTGCTGAATTCAACCCTGGTCGGCGAGGAGATTCAACTCCTGGAGGAGATGCACATCGGCGTGGCGGTGGCGTTGGAGGACGGCCTGATCGTGCCAGTGGTGCGCGATGCCGACAAGCGAACCCTGGCCGAAATCGCCCAGGAAACGCGACGCCTGGCCGAAGCGGCACGGGCCGGCACGCTGACGGTGGACGAGGCCACCGGCAGCACCTTTACCATCACGAACCTCGGGACATACGGAGTAGACGTCTTCACACCCATCATCAACCCGCCGGAGGTGGCCATCCTGGGGGTGGGCCGCATCGTGGAGAAGCCGGCTGTCTTCCAGGGCGAGATTGTCAAGCGCTCGATGATGACGCTCTCTCTGACCTTCGACCACCGCATCGTGGACGGCGCCCCGGCGGCCGCGTTTCTGCGGACGCTGGCCGGGCTGTTGGAGAAGCCCTACCTGTTGTTCGTCTAGAACAAAGTGGTTTAGACAAGGAGAAACAGTGATGCCCGCGAAACCCATTTTCACAGACGTATTGCAGGTCGCCGTCGTGGTCAAGAACCTGGACGAGTCCATGAAGAACTATTGGGAACACTACGGCATCGGGCCGTGGACCGTCTATGAGTTCAACCCGTCCACCGTCAGCGACATGATCATTGACAACAAGCGCGAGGACTACGCCATGCGCCTGGCCCTGTGCAACATTGGGAAAGTGCAGTGGGAGCTCATCGAGCCGCTGGACGACAAGAGCATCTACGCCGACTTCTTGAAGAAACACGGCGAGGGGCTGCACCACGTGGCGTTTGGCGTAGACAACTACGACCAGGCGATGGCCTTCTTCAAGGACAAGGGGATCGGGGTACGCCAGGGTGGCACGTGGCACGGCCTGACGTACACTTACCTGGAGAGCGAGGACACTTTTGCCTCCATCGCCGAAATCTACAGTATACCGGCCGGGTTTGAGTGGCCAACCCCAGACGCAACGTATCCGTAGTTGCTCACGGACCCTCTTACGTCACTGTCGTTTGGAGGGTACAGCTAAGTAGTTTGGTCAAGTTCATAGCCCTCTCCCCAGTGGGGACGGGAGCGACGTGGGGCGGCGAGCGGACTTCACTCGCGCCGCCCCATACTCCAAAGACACGCCCGTCCCCACACCCCGAAAACGGTTGCCGGGGGTGTGGAGGGCGCTGGCCATAGGCGCTAACTTAAGCCCCCCCGACCCCCCAACTTTGGGGGGAGTCACCAGACGAGGCACGAGTTCCCCCCAGGATTGGGGGGTTAGGGGGGCCGATTCGGTAGCCGATTGGGAGCTAGGAGAGCTTAAGTTAGCGCCTATGGGGGCGCTGGCTCCCCACTGGGGTGAGGGGTGAGGGCCATAGTAGCCCAGGAGGGAAAGTCCCTTGAAAGCAGTCGTCTTCCACGAACACGGCGGCACCGATGTCTTGCGCTACGAAGATATCGAAGAGCCCAAAATCGGGCCACAAGATGTGCTGTTCAAAGTTCACGCCATCGGGATGAATCGCAACGACCTTTGGGCACGTGAGGGCTTGCCCGGTATGAGATTTCCCCTGCCACACATTTCCGGGAGTGACGCCGCCGGGGTCGTGACCGCAGTTGGAGAGGCGGTGGTCGATGTCAACGTTGGCGACGAGATCGTCGTCCATCCCTGGATCAGTTGCCGGTCTTGCGAGGCTTGCACCTCTGGTCATGAGTACTTCTGCCGGGCGGGCAAGATCTGGGGCTTTCAGACCGGTCCTCTGGATGGCGGCTATGCCGAGTACGCCAAAGTGCCCTATTTCAATGCCGTTCGAAAACCAGCCAACCTGGGATTCGAGGAGGCGGCCTCCATCCCCCTGGTCCTCCTGACCGTCTGGCACATGTTGGTGACGCGGGCGAGACTCCAACCGGGAGAGGACATCCTTATCTGGGGCGCGGGCAGTGGGATCGGGGTTATGGCTATCCAGGTGGCGAAGCTCTTCGGCGCACGGGTGATTGCTACCGCCGGCAGCGAAGAGAAGCTCGCTAAGGCCAGCGAATTAGGCGCTGACATGGACATAAATCATCACACCGAGGACGTGCTCAAGGCAGTCAGGAATTTCACCGGCAAGAAG
>JBBITV010000214.1:0-6830 GCA_037440585.1 Chloroflexota bacterium | reverse complement strand
GCCCAGACAGCCCCCGCCACCCGGCCGCGAGGTAGCCGCAGGACCTGTCCCCGCAGCAGGCGGGGGCGTCACCGGTTGCTGTGTACCGGCCTTCCCCGGCTCAAAGCCGACGTATCCTGTCTGCTCCCCAATGGTCAGGGCCAGCGCCCCTTCCCCGAGGAGGGCATTATTGGCATCTATCTGATGGCGCAGGTGGACCACTACCTCTTGCTGGCCCGTTCGTCCAAACTGGATCGTGGTGGTGAGCGTCTCCGTCTTGCCGGGGCGCAAGGCCACCTCCCAGCGAGCAGGCCCCTCGACAACCGAGGCACCCGGCGGTAGCTCCAGCTCAACGATGGTGCGCGGCGCTTCTCTTACTGACCCGACAGTAATCAGCAGGAGAGCCGGTTTGTTGATACCCGGTACCACGGGCATGGCCAGGGTGGCCGTAAGGGGAAGGGCTGGAACTTGTGCGGTTGTGTCAGAGGAAGGCGCCGGAACGGCTTGCAACCGGTTGCGGGGAGACGCGGCAATTGCCAGGACAGCGAAGAAGATCAGCCCCACCAGCAAGCCGGTGATCACCAACGCTATTGAAAGTCTTTTCATCGGTTACTCCCTCTATTTCATCTCAAGCCTGGAGAGAAGGAGGTATGCTTGTTACACCCCTACGGGGGTGCGATGGAATTGACCAGCCAACCATGCGAGGAAAAGGTCGGCTAAGAAGCGTGATGTAGCGGTCTGCGATGAGAGACAGATCGTTGTTTATGCGCTTGTCACGAGAGGGGTTTACTTGTTAGACATTATATAGAAAGTGAGAGACTTGTCAACAAGGGTTTCTGAGCCAAACAGTTTGAGACAAGGTCCAAGACACGTAACACGATAGTGTCTGCTCACGTTAACCTTTATGGCTGTGAGACAGCTACTGGCATTCCCCCGTTCCCAAGGCTCTTGTGTGGCCCCTCCCCTTGTCGATCCGGCCGGCCGGACTGCGGACCCTCCGGCCGGTTGGACGAACAAAGAGGAGCCGAAAGGCTCCTCTTTGTATTTGGTGAAGGTAGTGAAGGTGCGACGCACTTAATAGGTGCGTCGCACCTCTACCAACCTCTACCGCACAGTAATACGATCCTTGATCTGGTTAAACAACGCATCCCCGATCCCGCGAACGCGCTTCAGATCCTCCGGCGTCTTGAACGGCCCGTGCGCCATCCGATCCTCCACAATACGTTGGGCAATCGACGGGCCAATTCCAGGCAGAGTATCGAGCTCCTCTACCGAGGCCGTGTTGATATTGATCGGCCCGGCTGCCAGCTTGCCGCCGCCAGCAGGTGCGGCCGGCATACCGGTAGCCACCTCGCCCTTGCGTGGGACAAACACCTGCATCCCATCGCGGACGGCGAGGGCCAGGTTGAGACGATCTACGTCGGCATCTGGCGCGAGTCCACCTGCGGCCTCGATAGCTTGTTTGACGCGGCTACCTTCGGGGAGGGAGTACACATCAGGGCGCAAAACTGCGCCTGTCACATGCACGAACAGCGTAACCGTAGTGGCGGTCGGTGTGGGGATGGGAGACGGCGGGGGCGCAATCTCAATAGGGCGCGGCGTCGAGCGACGTACCGCGATGAACGCCGCACCGGATGCAGCCAATGCGAGCAGCGCCACAAGGAGATAGCCGCGATGACGCTCAAGCCAGTCGGACATACCGTGCATCCCCCAAATTCAGAGTGGAATCCGGAGGAACTGAGAGCACCCCCGTTATGTTCCCCTGAGTTCCCCTGATCCTTCGCTTCGCTCAAGGACAAGGTTCCCCCGAGTTCCCCTTGAGTCTCCCTGCGTTCCTTGCCTGGGCGGTTCACCGTGGATGACTACACGTTCAACATCGGGAAATTGTTCTTTCAGCCGGCCTTCGATCTGGCTGGAAAGCTTGTGGGCTACTGCGAGTGGCAGATCGGCGTCGAAGACGCAGTGCATGGAAACAAAAAGCTTGCCGAAGACTTCGCGTACGGTCACGCCATGACAGTTGTGCACGTCATCCATTTCGTCAACCAGGCTGGTGAGGGCGTCGCGCACGGCATTGACCTGCTCAGGTGCAAAGCGACCTGGCACTTCCTGGGTGGCAATCGGCTCAATGTGCGTGTCGATCCGGGACAATCCCGGCACTTCAGCGCGGACCTCGGCCTCGAGTTCACTCGCCACTTCGTGCGCTTCGCCAAGGCTTAGATTCTGGTCGACCTCCAGGTGCAGCGTCGCCAGTTGCTGGCCCGCGACCTGATGCACGCGCACGTCGTGCACCGCCAGCCCGCGTCGCTGGGCAACGGCCTCGATAGCTTCGACGGCGTTTTCCTGATCTCTGGCCACCGGTTCCACGTGGACGACGACATCGGCACGCGGAACCAGCCGCCGTACCCGCTCCTCGACCGCCGACGACACCTGGTGCGCCTGCTCCAGCGGCACAGTGCGCGGTACTGCCACGACCATATCGACGAAGATGGCTGGCCCGGCAGCGCGAACACGCACCCGGCCACAGCTCAACACCCTGTCGACCTGGCACGCTTCCGCGACGATCTGGTGGGCCAATCCATCTGGCGCCCGATCCAGGAGAACGTCCACCGTTCGTTTCCCGAGTCGTAAGCTGACCCAGATCACGATCAAGGCCACCCCGAGGGCTGCCAGGGCGTCAGCGCGACTGAAAAGGTTTTCCCCGCCGGTCCATTCGCCCACTTTAACCAGGATCAGGCCCAGGATGACAACCAATGAGCTCCAGATGTCGGTGCTGAAGTGCAGGGCGTCCGCTTCCAGGGCCTGGCTGTGGTATTTCCGGGCAGCCTGGGAGAGCGCCCGTGAGCGGGTCACATCGACGACGATGGAGGTCACCATGACCGCGAAAGCCCACACGCTCGCTTCAATCTCGACGGTCTTGAAGAGTAGCCGTTGGAGCGCCTCGTAGATAATCCAGGCGCACGTGATCAAGAGCAGCAGCGTCTCGGCGAGCGCCGAGAGGTTCTCCACCCGGCCGTGGCCGTAGGGGTGGTTTGCGTCCGCTGGCTTGCTGGACACGCGCACTGCGAAGAAAGTGATCAGGGCTGCGCCGAGGTCCAGGCCGGAGTGTGCCGCCTCGGCGAGGATGCCCAGGCTACCGGTCATCAGCCCGATCACGAGTTTCAGAGTGGTCAATAGAGCGCCGGCCGCCACCGAGCTGAGGGCTACATTTTGCTTCTCCCGTTCAGCCTCTCGGGACGAGGCACTCAGAATGGTCTCCATTTCCATTGCGCTTCTCAAGCTGCCTCCAGCATCGCAATTATAGCGGAAAGGCAGGGGACACGCAAGGTTGCTCAAAGCAAACCGCCGGCCTCAGCCGGAAGGTGCGACGCACTTCGGTCAGAATCCAAGTGCGTCGCACCTTAATTGAACCGTATTGGGTCTAGCGCTGTTCAGGTGGGCCTGGGGGTGCCACCACCCGCGCGCCATCCGGCGATACCTGCATAAAACCGCGGATGATGTCGATGGGAATGGGGAATATGACTGTGGTATTCTGCTCCACGCCGATCTCGGTCAGCGTCTGCAAGTACCTCAACTGGATAGCAGCCGGCTCAACCGCGAGCGTGCGTGCAGCCGCGGCCAATTGATCAGCCGCAGATCTCTCGCCCTCGGCGTGAATGATCTTGGCGCGCTTCTCGCGCTCGGCTTCGGCCTGCTTGGCCATCGCCCGTTGCATCGCCGGCGGCAGCTCGACGTCTTTGACCTCGACCAGCGTCACCTTGATGCCCCACGGCTCCGTCTGCTCGTCGATAATCTGCTGCAACGTCTGGTTGATTTTCTCTCGGTGTGCCAGTAATTCATCCAGTTCTGACTGGCCGATGACGTTCCGCAGCGTGGTCTGCGACAGCAGCCAGGTCGCGCGGCGGTAGTCTTCGACGCTGACGATAGCCTTCGAGGGATCAAAGACCCGGAAATAGACAACAGCGTTGACCTTGACGGTGACGTTATCCCTGGTAATGGCTTCCTGGGCAGGCACGTCCATCGTCACTACGCGCAGGTCGACTTTGACCATGCGGTCAACGATGGGGATGATCAGGAACAGGCCGGGCCCTTTGGCCCCGATCAGCCGGCCCAGGCGGAAAATGACGCCGCGTTCGTACTCCTGCACGATCTTGATCGCTGAGCTCAGGATAAAGATCAGGGCGACGATCGCAACGATGACGAGGGTGCCAAGTCCGGTTAGTAATTGGGCCATGCGATTCCTCCTCCGCCCGGCGCATCGGCCGGGCGATCTAATTGATTTCTCTTTGCTAGCCTCCAGCAGGTTTTGGAACTGGCGGGTGGGCTGTCGAACTTGCCGCCTCTTCACGAGGTTCTGGTTTTTCTGCACCGCGTGGACGCACCCGCTGCACACGTAACTCCAGACCCTGCACTCCGACAACCCGGACCCGCTCGCCTTTTCTCACCAGACCATCCTCTGATACTGCGCGCCACAACTCGCCCTCGACCCAGACCAGGCCACCTGGCGCCAGGTCCGAGCGGGCTTCGGCCGTCGCCCCGACCAGGGCTTCTTTGCCCGTTGTCGGCTTCTGCCGTTGGGCGCGCACCGCCGCCTGGACCGCGAAGCCGAAGAATGCCGCCGTGACTGCCGCCACGCTGACGACCAGCGTGCGCGACACCTGGTAGTACGGGCTGTTGAACAGTAGCAGGGCGCCAAGTATGAAACTGACGATGCCGCCTGCCGTCAAGGCCCCGTGCGTGGGCGCTTTCACATCGGCGACGAACAGGATAAAGGCCAGGGCGATGAAAGCGACGCCCACATAGTTCACATCCAGCACCCCCAGGGCATAAATTGCCAGGAGCAGGCATATCCCGCCGACCACTCCAGGCAGGATCGCGCCCGGACTGGCCAGCTCGAACAGCAAACCGTTGAGGCCAAGGGTCAGCAGGATGAACGCGATGTTGGGATCGGTGATCGTGTGCAAGAAGCCCTCAATGGGTGTCATGTCCACCGGGCGAATCGCCGCTTGCTGGGTCATCAGGATAACGGTTTCACCTTGAACGCGAACCGACCGTCCCTGGAGTTTTTTCAGCAGGTCGTCTATATCGACCGCAATGACGTCAATCACGCCCAGTGCCAGGGCTTCATCCGCGGGCGCAGCCTTAGCCTCGCGGACCGCTTGCTCGGCCCACTCGACGGCCTTCTCGCCGCGCCACGCTGCCAGATTCCTGATCTGAGCCGCCAGCACGTTCTTGGCCTTGTCCGCCGCCGTCTTGGGCAATTCCTGGCCCTCGCTGCCCACGGGACTGGCCGCGCCGATGCTCGTATTAGGCGCCATTGCGGCTACGTGTGCCCCGAGCACGATAAATGTCCCAGCCGATGCGGCTTTCGCGCCAGGCGGCGCCACGTACACCGCCACCGGCACATTCGACGCCTGGATATAGCGGACGATATCCTCCATCAGGTTGACCGATCCGCCCGGCGTGTCTAACTGGATCACCAGCAACCTGGCATTGTCGGCCTGGGCCTCCTGGATGCCACGCTGGATATAGCTGACCATGATGGGGGTGACAGCGCCTTTTATTGTCAAAACATCAACCTGGCGGCCTTGTGCGAGAGCGGTACGGGCGAGGGAGAAGAGGGAAAACAGGATCAGGGCCAGGTAGAACAGGTTGAGAATCTTTGACTTAGGCTTCATAATTCTACCTTCGCTTTGCCCAGAGCGTTCGACCGTCGGCAAGTTTCAGGTCGAAAGTTGAAGGTTGAACGTACAACCTTCAACCTGTAACCTGTAACGCATTTACCTTTGGCCCTTATTATACGTCAAAATCCCGGTTTTTACAATAGGGGTCGGCGCACGGTTAGAATAGCCTGTGTAATCTCTGAAGCTGGGCGATAAGATCGTGGATGGGTGGCTCAGGATAGGCCAATCTGCCCAGCGGGTCCTCAACAGCCCTGGTCTCGCCGGTAAGGACGTGCAGACAGGCCAGGATGCTGCCGGCCAGGGCGTCCAGGTGGTAGCCGCCCTCTAGAGCCAATACCAGGCGGCCATCGCACAGGTCGCCAGCTATGGCCTTGATGGTTTGGCAGAGTCGTGAGTAGCCAGAAATGTAGAGGCCCATCGACGCCAGGGGGTCCAGCCAGTGCCCGTCGAAGCCAGCGGATACCAGAACAAGTTGCGGTTGAAAGCGTTCAGCCAGAGGGTGGAGCAGGTCATCGAAGACACGGGCATAGCCCTCATCGCCAACGTAGGCTGGCAGCGGGACGTTACAAGTGGTGCCGGTGCCCGGCCCTTCACCGATTTCAGTCCATCTGCCCGTGCCCGGATAAAGGCTCCCCTGGTGCGTCGAGAAGTAGAAAACGCGCGGGTCGCGGGAGAAAATCGCCTGCGTGCCATTACCGTGGTGCACATCCCAATCAACGACGAGCACCCGCTCCAGGCCATGGACGTCCGTCGCATAGCGTGCCGCCACAGCAACGTTATTGAACAGGCAAAAGCCCTCACCGTGACCGGGGAAGGCGTGATGGCCCGGTGGCCGGACCAAGGCCAGGACACTCCTGAGGTGGCCATTTAGCACTGCCTCTACCGCCTGCACCATGCCGCCAGCCGCTCGTAGCGCCGCCTCATGTGACCTTGATCCGACGTAGGTCTCTGGGTCCAGCCGCCCAGAACTGCGACCAACCATCTGCACGTGTTGCACGTACTCCGGATGGTGGACAGCAGTCAGCACCTCGTGTTCAACTGGGACGGCGTCAATCTGGGTCAGTCCAAAGAGGGCGTCGCGTTCGGCTAGCACTTCGATGATGCGTTGCAGGCGGTGTGGCGCTTCGACGTGGTCGTAGTGCGGATCGGTGTGAGCCAGATAGATAGGAG
>JBBITV010000213.1:0-6862 GCA_037440585.1 Chloroflexota bacterium | reverse complement strand
GGTTATAGTAAACTTTCCAGCCAGCCTGTTTGATGCGCAAGGCCCAGTCCAGGTCCTCCCCGTACATGAAAAATTGCTCGTCGAGCAGGCCGGTGGTGGCAATCGCCTCGCGCCGGATGAGCATGAATGCCCCCACCACGGAGTCCACCTCGGCTACTTCATCCGGATCGAGGAAAGTCATGTTGTAGCGGCCAAAGCGCGGGCTGTGCGGGAAGAGCCGGCTCAGCCCGATCAGGCGATAGAACGATACTTCAACTGTAGGAAATCCGCGCCGGCATGCCAGATCCAGGTTGCCGTCGGCCAAAAGCAGTTTCGGTCCGGCGATCCCAGCTTCGGGGTGAGCATCCATGAAGGCCAGCATACTGGACAAGGCGGTAGGCGGGAGAACCGTGTCCGGATTCAGGAGGAGGGCGAAGCGAGGGGCCGGGGATTTTAGATTTTGGATAGATTCGCTTCGCTCACTACAGGTTTTAGATTTTGGATTGTCGTCATTGCCTAATCTAAAATCTGAAATCGAAAATCGAAAATCGGTGAAGCCAGCGGCCCGCAGGGCCAGATTGTTGGCGTAGGCGTATCCGCCGTTTACCGGGCTTTCGATCAGGTGTGCCTGGGGAAACTCGGCGCGAACCATGGCGGCGCTGCCGTCGGTGGAGGCGTTGTCCACAACGTAGACCTCAAAAGTGAAATGGCCCTCACTGCCATACACAGAGCGAAGGCAATCACGGAGTTGATCGCAGGTATTATAATTGACGATGACGATGGCTAAGTCAAGCATACACCGTCGGGGCACGCCACGGATTTCACG
Source organism: Chloroflexota bacterium (assembly GCA_037440585.1). Classification (GTDB taxonomy): domain Bacteria; phylum Chloroflexota; class Anaerolineae; order Epilineales; family JBBITV01; genus JBBITV01. Next base: position 6,057 of record JBBITV010000213.1, on the reverse strand, counting down.
GATAAATCGTGCAACACAAACGCTATTTTATCCTCGATGGGGCTGCGTGTCAAGACGCGTTGTAGCATAGCCCCTTGTGGGCGTGGTTGGGCGGGCACAAGGCCCTATGCTACTGACACTTTTGGGATATACACCCGCGCCGCCAGTCAGGTATATGTCTGCGCCACCGCCACCACACCCCAACCGGATACCCCACCATTTTGGCGACGTCGCCGGCAATGCGAATGAGGGGCACCCAGGCGACTGCTTTGATCTTGTCGATCCACGAGAATCGGACCAGGTATGGCCGCAGGCGCCTGTACGGCGTCCACAGCATCGCTGCCAGCCCGGCAGGGATAAGCAACCAGAAGCGGGCATCGCGGCTCCAGCCCAGCAGAAGTAAGAGCGGTCCCGCCAGGCAATAAGTAGTGTAGCGGATGGCATGGCGCTTGCGCCACAAGTCGGCCTTGCCGTCCCCACGGGCATAGCGATAATACTGCTTCGCGAAAGCGGCCAGGCTTGGCCGGGGCCGGAAGTACGCCACGGCACGCGGCGCAAAGGCAAACGAGCCAACCCGTTGGCGTAGCTTGAAGTCAAAGATGAGGTCCTCGCAGTAGTCAAGCCACTCCGGGTAGCCGCCCACTTGTTCCCATACTTGCCTGGTGAAAGCGACAGAGCGGCTGGAAGGTAAGAACCTGTCCGGTTGAATGTCTGCCAGGACGGGCAGGGTGGTGGCACCGAGGGCTGTTTCGAAAACGGTTTGAGGATCCGGCAGGAAGAAGCCACTAACCACCTGCACTCCCTGCTCAAACGGTTTCACCAGTTCTTCCAGCCAGCATTCATTCAGGCGAACGCCGGCATCGGTTGAGGCGATGATGGGGCCGGCAGCGGCAGCGATGGCCGTGTTGCGGCCCTGAGAGATGTTAGCACCCGGCTGCGAGATCACCTTCAGCGGCCACGGCGCGCGGGCGGCGTATTCGCCCAGTATGTCGAGAGTGCCGTCAGTGGACCCGCCGTCGACGATGACGACCTCGTCTGGAGGGCGGGTTTGAGCGAGCAGGGAATCGAACAGGCGACGGATACTGGGGGATTCGTTTTTGACGGTGGCGATGACGGAGATGTTGATCGGCAACTTGACTCCTTCGTGTTGATTAGCTTGGGCGAGACCTCTTCGTTAATTCTTGCCGCAACTGCTCGGCCCACGCCTGTAACCGCCGGCGCTCGCTGCCTGCCAGGCGCGCCTCGGCGCGTGTGAGGGCTTCGGCGGCGGCGGCGCGTTCGCCGCGTTCCAGGTAGAGCTCAGCCAGCCACAGGTCAATTTGTAATTGCAGGTGCCGTGCGGTCGATGTTGCTACCGAGTCGCGGGCAGCTTCCAGCAGCAGGAGCGCGCTGTCCAAGTCACCGCGACCCCGTGCAGCCAGGCCCAGGTTCGCCCGGTAGTTTGCGGCCTGCTGGAGATTACCATTTCGCTCCGCTTCGGCCAATCCCCGCTTGAACCAGTCTTCGGCTTCATCCCAACGCTGCCCGGCCAAGGCGATCTCGCCGCGTGTGCTGTACAGGTATTGGAGCGGCAGACGCAGCGCACGGGCCTCGGCCAGGGCCAGGCCGGTTTCGACGTGTTCTCGCGCGGTGGCAAGGTCGCCTATCAACAGCGCGTGATAAGCGAGGTTATTGTGACCCAACACTTCCTGGTAGTGCTCTCCAGCCGCTTGTGCAAAGGCGATTGAGTCACCGAAGGCCCGAAGGGCGCCGCCCAGGTCACCGCGTTCAGCCAGCAGGTTGCCGAGCACAAAATGGCTACGGGCTGCCACTTCGGCGACGTTGTTTTCGGTTGCCAGGCGAGCGGCTTCGATCAAATGCCGCTCGGCCTGGGCGAGGGACTGGCCGGCGTCCAGTTGACCCGCGCCGAGGAAGAGATGGGTGAAGGCATGAGCCACCGGATCAGCGCCAGGGTCAAGGTAGGCGAGGCTCTTTTCCATCCAGCGCACGGCTTCGTCAAAGCGGCCGGCCGGAAAATACGTTTCGGCGATGCTGTTGCAGGCGCGGGCGGCGCTTTGCCGATCGCCCTTGGCTTCAAAGCCGCCGAGCGCGGACTCAAAGGCCGCCCGGGCTGCTACCAGATCGCCCTGGCGCAGCAAGGCCCGGCCGAGTCCCATCTGCCGCGATGGCGACGGATCGAAGGCAAGGGCTTGCCGGTAGAAACCCACGGCTTCGTCGGGGGCTGCCAGGGTAAGGGCGCGTTCGGCAGCCATTTCTGCATAACGCGCGGCCGGCTCCAACTGGCCGGCCTGGCCATAATGTGCGGCCAACTGCCCGGCAATCTGCGGCAGGCGACCGGTGTGCGTAGCTTCCAGGGCCTCCGCCGCGCGACGGTGAAGGAAGGCCCGGCGAGCACTGCTCAGATTGCCGCGCACCACCGCAGCCACGAGGGGATGCGAAAACGCGTATTCCGCGTTTCGTTCGACGAGCACGGCTGCGTTCAGTAGCGTATCGAGGGCGTCAAGGGTTTCTTCTTCACCCCGCCCGCTGGTGCGGCGTAGCGTGGTAAAGTCAAAACCCGGTTCGAGGATAGCTGCCGCTTGCAGCACTTGCCGCGCCGTGTCAGGCAGCCGGTCGAGGCGGACACGGATCAAATCGGCCAGTGGGGGCGGTACAGGGTGCTCTTCCACTGTGCTTTCGCTTCGCTCAAGAGCCGGTCCTGAACGAAGTGAAGGGCCAGGACTCAGGGCAGATTCTGTGCCTGTCACAAGGTCACCCAGTCCGGCGCGGCTGAGTTCCACCAGAAAATACGGAATCCCTGCGCTTTGGGCCTGCACGCGATGGACCAACCTTGGATCGACGCCGAGCGATGCGATAAGTGCGGCGGCCTCTTCATTCGTCAGGCGTGGGAGCGCCAGCCGCCGGGCAACACCCTCCCGGCCCCAGTTTGTAACGAGATTGACGAGCGAGGCGGGCGCATCTTCGGGGCGGTAAGCCCCAACCAACAGCAAGGGTTGATCGCGCAGGCGACGTAACAGGTAGCCCAGCCAAGCAAGGGTCGCGTGGTCAGCCCAATGCAAATCGTCGACGAAGAGAACGAGGGGCTGAGCGCTGAGGCCCAGCAGGAGTTGTGCGAACCCTTCGAATACTCGTATACGTTCTTCTTCGGGCGGGAGAACGGGCAGCGCGGGCAGGTCTGGCCGGTTTACACGGATCTCGGGCATCAAGCGCGCAATCTCGGCCAGCCAGATGGATGCGACCGGGGGAGTGGGTGAAGCAAGACGCTGGGCACATACCTGGCTGCTGAACAATTCAATCAGCGGCATAAAGGGCAGCGCCTGGGTGGCTTCGATACAGCGGGTTGCCAGCACCGTGACTTCCGGCGCGAGGCCCGCCGACCACTCTTGCCATAGCCGAGATTTGCCGATGCCGACCTCACCGGTGAGTAGGACGACCCGCGCGTGACCGGTGGCCGCCACTTGAAATTCCGCGTCGAGCACGGCGCGTTCAGCGTGGCGACCGATGAAGGGGACGCGGGTAGCTCCTGCTGGACCTCCTCGCCGCTTAGGTCTGGCTCCACCTATCGGCCCCAATTCCAGGGGGGAATCATCACGCAGGTCGCGAGTTCCCCCCCAGACTTGGGAGGGCAGGGGGGGCTGGAGATCACCGCTGACGATAGCAGCGCGCAGGGCTTCAGTTTCGGGCAGCGGCTCGACACCCAGTTCACGGTCGAGGGTGGTGCGCAAGGTGTCGTACAGGCGTAAAGCTTCGGGGCGTTCGCCCAGACGTGCATGCGCCTCCATGAGGGCGCGATACATCGGTTCCTGCAAGTTGTCGTAGACCAGCGCGCGGCTGGCGATGGCGCTCACTTCCTGCCATTGCCCTTCCGCCCGGTGCCTGTCGACGAGAGCAGCCAGGGCACGCAAATACAATTGTCCCAAACGTTCCCGTTCCGTCATCAGCCAGATCTCGAACTCCGGCGCGTCGTTCAGGTTGAGGCCGTCGAGGAACGGACCGCGATACAAGTCGATTTTGGAGTTCAGATTTTGGATTTTAGATTGGCGGAAATCAGTAAGCTCCTCGAACTCATGGAGGTCTACCCAAACTGATTCGTGGAGGGCAAGGCGATCGTCGTCTGCTCGCACCACGTGGTCGCCGAGGGCTTTGCGGATCGACCAGAGGGTGTTGCGGAGGTTCTTGCGCGCCGCATCGGCCGGGCTTTCGGGCCAGAAGAGGCCGAGGAGACGGTCGCGGGTCTGCGGTTTCCTGGTTACCGCAAGGTAAGCCAGCAGCGCAACGGCTTTGGCGACGGTCAGCTCGACAGGGTAATCGTCGCGTGCAAAGCGAGGCGGGCCCAGGAAATAAAGTCGAAGCGTTGACACATCGGCAATTATACTGGAATGTTGCACCCTCGTCTAATAGACGCCTCGAATACTGCAAATCATTGCCTCTATCTTTGATTTGTGTCAATTTTCATACGCCCGTCCTCATTTTGACCAAATTGACCAAAATAGAACCAAATTTGGACCATTCGGGTCTTGATTTTCTGCCTGAAAAACGGTATACTGTGTGACATCTACATGACGTTCGTCAAATGAATGACACATATCGCTACGTGAGGTGCATCACTTGTGACTCGCTCCCAGGATATGATCTTCACTTTAATCGGAGACTATATCCGTCATCGTGGTGGTGAGGCCTGGGTCGGCAGCCTGATCGAGCTGCTGGGGCAATTGGGGATGACGCCGCAGGCGGTGCGATCCGCGCTCTCGCGCCTGTCGCGAAAGGGTTGGTTGGAGACCCGGCGGGTTGGCAGGAGCAGCTACTACTCGCTGACCCCCAAGAGCGTCAGCCTGTTTGCGGCGGGCGCGCAACGTATTTTTGAACCTCCCCGGCACAACGTCCCCTGGGACGGCCAGTGGCGCCTGTTGTCTTACTCCATCCCGGAGCGGCAACGCCGTCTCCGTAACAAGCTTCGCAATGAGCTGACGTGGCTGGGCTATGGGCCACTTAACAACGGGTTATGGATCACGCCCCACGACCGCTGCCAGGAAGTGCAGCGTGTGCTGGACGCCCTCGGCATCCGCGAACGCGTGGAGGTGTTCGAGGCGCGGCACATCGGATTCACCAATGGCCGTGACCTGGTCCATCGTTGTTGGGATCTGAAACGGCTCAACGAGAAGTACGCCGCGTTTATCGCCACCTATCGGCCGCGCTATCAGGCCGATCTACAAAAGGTCGAGCAGGGTGGCACATTGGAGCCAGGCGAATGCTTTGTGCAGCGGTTTATGCTGATCCACGAATATCGCCGGTTCCCGTTTATCGACCCATACCTGCCGGCCGAACTTCTGCCTTCTGACTGGCTGGGCGACCAGGCGACTGAGTTGTTTCACGTCTACCATCGGCTGCTGACTGAGCCGGCCAATCGGTTTGTTGATAAGGTGCTGGAGCGAGCACCGAGATGATTTTGGATTTTAGATTTGGGATTACGAAACGAAAGGACGACAGCTCAATCCAAAATCCAAAATCCAAAATCCAAAATCCAAAATCTAAAATCCAGGAGGGAGGTCCTGCCTATGGCCGTCCTACAACCACGACCCGCCGAATCCTTTGATTTCAAAGAGGTCATTTACGACAAGAAGGGCTGGGTGGCGACGGTTGCTTTTAACCGCCCCCACGCCTACAACGCCTACAGTGCCGAGTCCCTGCAAGAGCTAACCCAGGCGTTCCTCGATGCATCCTGGGATGATGCCATAGCCGTCGTGGTCTTGACCGGGGTTGGAGATAAGGCGTTTTGCACCGGCGGCGATGTGAAGGAGTACGAGGAGAATTATACCAAGAAGCCGCGCGATTACTGGAAGTGGATGGGACTTTTCGTCCAATGCCACGATGTGCTGCGCAACATCGGCAAGCCGACCATCGCCCGGCTCAATGGGATGGTCGTGGGCGGGGGAAACGAGTTCAACCTCTCGTGCGATCTGGCGGTCATGGCGCAACACGCCTATATCCGGCAGGTAGGCACGCGGGTCGGGAGCGTGGCCGCCGGCGGCGCGACCCAGTGGCTGCCCATCACTATCGGCGACCGGCTCGCCCGGGAGA
>JBBITV010000212.1:0-6884 GCA_037440585.1 Chloroflexota bacterium | reverse complement strand
CGGCGATTTCGCTGGCGGGTTTCCACGCATTGATATGAATGCCAAGTTTGGATGTAATTTTTCCATCCTGCCGGCTGCTTTAAGGGGGCCAGGATCGGTCGGATTATATCATGGAGACTGGAGAATGGCAAATAAATGGTGCGTGATTGGTTAAATCCGAAAGGTTTGAACGAGCTTCTTCTCCGCCTCACCCTCAATCGTGGCCTCGACTTCGACGTACGGCTCCAGGCCGGAGCCCTTCAGTTTCTCCTTGAGCAGTTCGTCCAACTGGAAAATCCCGGCTGAGTTGCTCATCTGCACCACGATGCGGATGGGCTTGAGCTCGCCCTTCTCGATGCTGACCTGCTCAATGGCGGCAGCGGAGACGGAGTGGATGTTGACCTTGCCCGCCTGGAAGGGGATACGAGAACGGCCTTCGGCCATGTCCAGCGCGTCGGCGACGCGGACGACGCCGGCTTCCAGCGTCAGCGGCCGGCCGCCAGACCGGTGGGAGATGATGGCGTGGAGGATTTCTGAGGTGAGGATGGTCCGGGTCGGGATGTCGTAGATGCCGTCCAGGAGCTCCTTAACCTTCACGTTGGCCAGGAACAGGCTATACTGCTCGTGGTCGATGCGATGGATCGAAATCCCCAGGTCGTGCAGCAGCGATGCCAGGACGACGATTACCTCAGCGTCCTCCACGGTCAGCTTGTGATCGACCACGATACTGGGCTGGACGCCGTGGTCCACCAAAAGCCGCAGCAGTTTCAGGGCGATGTTGGCGATGATCTGGACGTGGACCGGGCCGTGATCGCTCATTCCCAGCCGCTGGACGGCATTGACGTTGATCACCTCCCACAGGGTGTAAAGCTCGTCGTCGGCGTTCACCCGCTCGATGACTTGCAACAGGCGTGGATTGTGCCGGGCGGGCACGTGGATGGTGACTCGTTGGGGCAATGTGACTTCTGGAATACCAGATTCCGCCACCTCAAAACCCTCGGTGAGTTGAACAGTTTCTAGCTCCGTGTCAGTGTGTTCATTCTCCGGCATGTGATTCCTCCAACGACTAGTATAACATAGGTTGCCAAGCGCCGCAACTTTCAATTTGTGTCACGGAACACGCGATACGCAACACGCACGCTAGACCGTTTTATGGTACAATACAGTCATGGAATCATCTTGGCGTAGCCACGTGACGCTTTACCTCGGCGTCGCCCTGGTGTCAGCGGGGGCGTTGGCGTTTGAGATCACGCTGACGCGGCTGTTCGGTATCGCCCAGGGCTATCATTTTGGCTTCCTGGCAGTCAGCCTGGCCCTGCTCGGCTTCGGGGCCAGCGGCTCGGTCCTGGAGGTGATGCCGCGCCTGGCCGGCGAACCGCTGGCGCCACGCCTGGCGGTGCTGGGCATCGTTTTCGCCGCCGGCATCGTGGCTGCCTACCTGGCATTGAACAACCTCCCCTTCGACGCCTACCGTATCGCCTGGGAACCGATCCAGTTTGTCTACCTGGCGGTCTACATCCTGGCCCTGACCCTGCCCTTCTTCCTGGCCGGGTTGGTGACGGGCGCAGCCCTGGCCAGCCGGCCCGGTCAGGCGCACCGCCTTTATGCCGCAAACCTGGCCGGATCCGGCCTGGGCTGCCTGCTGCCGCTAGTCGCCCTGCCACTCCTCGGGGGCGAAGGCACCGTGCTCACAACAGCCGGCCTGGGCCTGGTCGCTGGACTCATCCTCTTCCAGAGTCAGGTACACAGGTACACAGGTACACAGGTACACAAGGGTAAAAGCAGACGGATTCCCTGTGTACCTGTATACTTGTATACCTGTGTACCCATTCTTGTTTGTGTCGCCGGCCTCGCGATCCTGACAGCTCTCATCGCCACCCGACCAGCCTGGCTCACCCTACGCTCCTCGCCCTACAAATCGCTCAGTGTCACCCTGCACTTCCCCGACGCGCGCCGGGTCCTCAGCCGCTGGGATGCGGCGGCACGGATCGATGTGGTTGAGAGCGATGCCATCCGGTCGGCGCCGGGGCTCAGCTTTACGTATGCCGGGCCGCTGCCCAGGCAGGCCGGTCTAACCGTAGACGGCGACAATCTTTCGCCCATCACTGCTGTCTCCACCCCCGGTGCCCTGGCCTTCCTCGACTACCTGCCACCGGCGGGCGCATACCAACTGGCGCCGCGCCACCGCGCCCTCGTCGTCAACCCGCGCGGCGGGCTGGACGTGTTGCTGGCCCTGCGCCAGGGCGCGGAGTCGGTCACCGTCATCGAGGAGCAACCGCTGGCGGTGGAGATTCTGCAAGGCCCCTACCTGGCCTGGACCGGCGGCCTGTATCGCGATCCTCGCGTCGCGGTCGTGACCGGCAGCGCGCGCAGCTTCGTCCGCCGCCCCGGCAAGCCGTTTGACCTCATCCACCTGAGCCTGTCCGACTCATTCCAGCCCGTCAGTGCGGGCGCCTATAGCCTGGCCGAGAACTACCTCTACACCGTCGAAGCGTTCCAGGACTTCTACCACCGCCTGGCCGACGGCGGCGTATTGATGATTCCGCGTTGGCTGCAACTCCCACCCAGCGAGGAGGCCCGCGCGGGTGCCACGGCCCTGGCGGCTCTGCGTGGCCTGGGCATCGCCCGGCCCGAGGAACAGATCGCCGCCTTTCGTAGCTTCCAGACCCTCACGCTCCTGGTCAAGCGCGGCCCGTTCACCCCTACCGAGATCGATGCCCTCAAGGCGTTCTGCGCCCGCCGCCGCTTCGACCTGGTGGCCTATCCCGGCATGGCTCCCGACGAGGCCAACCGCTACAACGTCCTGGCCGAGCCGGTCTACTTCGACGTCTTCCGCCAGCTCCTCTCCTCTGGCGCAGACCGCTTCGTGGCGGCCTATCCATTCGACATCGCCCCTGCCACCGACGACCGGCCGTTCTTCTACCACCTGTTCCGGTGGGAGCAGATTCCTCTCATCCTGCAGATGTTCGGCAAGACCTGGCAACCTTTCGGCGGGAGTGGCTACCTGGTATTGGTGGCGCTGCTCGTGTTGGTCGCCGTGGCCTCCGCCGGGCTAATTCTGCTTCCGACCACATTTTCGCGTTCCAGGTTAAACGTTGAACGTTCAACGTTCAACGTGGAACGTCCAACGGTAGTAGGCTACTTTGGGCTGCTAGGGGTGGCGTTCCTGTTCGTCGAGATCCCGCTGATGCAACGGTTCATCCTCTTCCTGGGACAACCGGTGTACTCCTTCGCAACGGTCCTGTTCGGGTTGCTGGTGTTTTCGGGGCTGGGGAGTTGGGTCGCGCCCCGTCTGCAGGGGCGGGGGAGTCTGGCGCTGCTGGCAGGGTTAGTCCTGCTGTACCCGTGGGTTCTGCCGTGGATCTTTAGCCAGTTGATAGGCCTCTCGTTTGGGCTCCGGCTGGTAGCCGTGATGATCCTGCTGGCGCCCGTGGGCTGCCTGATGGGTGTGCCGTTCCCCGCCGGTGTCGCCCATCTGGGGCGGCAGGCACCCGGCCTGATCCCCTGGGCCTGGGCCATCAACGGCTGCGCTTCAGTGCTAAGCGCGGTGCTGGCGGCCATGATCGGCGTATCCTTCGGGTTTACCGTCGTGTTGATGGTGGGAGCGGTTGCGTATGGCGTGGCGGGGGTGGTCTATCCGAAGCTGGCGCCGGTGCGTGAAACGTCAAACGTGACGCTTGACGTTTGACGCTTGACGTTTGACGTTACCGCCTCTCCCGCACGAGCGGCACAAAGATCACCCCAGTGATGTTGCGAGAAACAAGCTGGTCACCCTGCCTGGTGATTTGCCACAGGGTCTGGAAGCTGCCCGGCGGCCCGACCGGGATCACCAGCCGCCCGCCGTCCTTCAGTTGCTGGATCAATGGCTGGGGCACGTGATCCGGTGCAGCCGTCACAATGATCGCGTCGAACGGCGCGTGCTCTTCCCACCCGAAGTAGCCATCGCTGGTTTTCACCTGTACTTGCGAGTAGCCCAGCCGGCGCAGGGTTCCTTCAGCACGTTGCGCCAGCTCCGGGATGATCTCAACTGTATAGACCTGGTCAGTAAGTTCAGCCAGGATGGCCGCCTGGTACCCAGAGCCAGTGCCGATCTCCAGAACTTTCTCGCCACGTTTCAAATTGAGGAGCTGCGTCATCAGGCCGACGATGTACGGTTGCGAGATCGTCTGCCCGTAACCGATGGGCAGAGGATGGTCCTCGTAAGATTGTGCCAGCACGTCGGCGGGGACAAACTCGTGGCGCGGCACTTTTTCCATGACGGCCAGCACCTGCGCATCGGTGATGTCGCGGCTGCGAAGTTGGGTATCCACCATCGCCTGGCGGCGCTGGACGAATGGGTCGGCGGCGGGCGTGAGGGTGGGTTGAGTTGTCGGCGTGTCGGCCGGCGTACTGGCCGGCTGGGGCACGGTCGCGGTTGGAGCGGGCGGCGTAGCGGCGCAGGCCAGCACCCATACCGCCAGTCCCCAGCCCAATACGCGCCTTAGAAAGCTCGTGATGAGCGCTTGTGAGCCCGACCGGAGCATTGAACTGCGCACCACAGATCTCAAGAGTAAAGGCGTTGCTTTTTCGTACCACCTGACTATAATATAGTTGCCGCGTCCAGTAATCTGTATCATGATCATCCCAAACACAGGAGGAAAGCCATGCTCGATCGCATGATCCGCGTTGCCAAGCTCGACCGGAGCGTCTTTGCTGAAGTCGAGCAAGACCCGGCGGCTTTGACACAGGCAGTGATGGTTGTCGCTATAGTCGCTATCGCCGGAGTAATCGGCTCTTTAGGTCGTCCAGGCCCCGGAATACTTGGCGCCCTGATTGAAGCCTTCTTCTACTGGTTTCTCTGGAGCTACCTAACCTCTTATGTCGGCAGATCGCTTTACAAGGCCCAGGTGACTCCCCAGGAGACCCTACGCACACTGGGCTTTGCCACCGCCCCACGAGTTCTTTCCATCTTCCGACTGATTCCGGTGTTCGGTTGGCTATTCGTTGTGGCGGGGGCGCTCCTCTCGCTCGTGGCCGGCTTCTTGGCGGCGCAGGAAGCCCTTGACCTGGATACAGGTTCAACCCTGGTGACAATCGTCATCAGTTGGCTAGTAGCTGCTCTCATTAGTGCTATTCTCCTGGTATTGCTCTAGGTGCGTTATCCTAGCCAGAAAACCAGACCAATGCGCCGCTCGTCGAGGCGGTGTAGCCCGGCCGTATGGGCCAGGCGCACCGCCTCGCGGTATTCTTCGCGAGTGATGGAACGATTCAGGGCGGGATACTCACTGGCCTTGTAGCAGGGGCGGTATTGGGCCATAACGTTCAGGTAAGTGTTGGGAGAGATCTCCTCGGCCAGGAAGCGGACGACCTCGGCGGTGCCGGCCAGTCCGCCAGGCAGGACCAGGTGCCGCACCAGCAGGCCGCGCAGGGCCACCCCGCGTTCGTCCAGCACCAGGTCTCCCACCTGGCGGTGCATCTCTTTGAGCGCCGCCTGGTTCACTACTGGGTAGTTGCGAACTTTGGAATAAGTCCGTGCCGTCGCTTCGTCGGCATATTTTATGTCCGGCATGTAGATGTCCACGACGCCGTCGAGGAGCGCCAGCGCCTCGGGACTGTCATAGCCGCCAGTATTCCAGACCAGGGGCAGACGCAGGCCAGCTTCCGTGGCCAGGAGCACCGCCGCCAGGATCTGCGCCACGACGTGGGACGGGCTGACGAAGTTGATGTTGTGACAACCGGCCTCTTGCAGCTCCAGCATCATCTCCGCTATCTCTTCAGGCTCGACCTCGCGTCCTTCGCCCTTCTGGCTGATCTCATAATTTTGGCAAAACTGGCACCGTAAGTTGCACCAGGCGAAGAAAATGGTCCCTGAGCCGCGCCACCCGCGTAATGGATCTTCTTCCCCAAAGTGCGGTCCATAGCTGGAGACAACGGCACGCTCGCCGGTCCGGCACACGGCGCCCTGGATTGTTTGGCGGCGGTTCACGTGGCAGTACCGTGCGCACAGGTCGCAATTCTCAAGACGCTCGTATGCCACCTTGACCCTGGCTCTCAATTCACCTGACCGGACCAGCGCCCGGTACGCGGGCTCGAAGTTCGCCATCATTCGTCAGCCTCGCAATCGATACACATAGAACGGATATTCTTCACCTTCGAAGTTGTGTGCTTGGTAGAAGAAATCGAGTGGTGAATCCCCTTCGGTTAGAAGCGTGCCCAGGAGGATGGCACGGAATGTGGCACCTGTTGTATTGCCTCAGTACTCACACTTTTCCACCTCCCGCGCCTATTATACGTCAACAATGCCCCACGGGTCAAAAACTAGTCTGCGCTACATGGGCACTTGACCAAACAGCACGCGCTGCATAGACTTTCGGAAGGCGTTCAGAAGTACATCTAGAGGAGACTTCCTGTGAAGCGTTTCTGGCTGTGGATTCTGGTGTTAGCGTTGAAATGGTCCTTTCCCCGTCGTCATTGTCAATCACGGCTACGTTAACCCGACCACCTATCAAACCCTGGCCTATACCACTCGCTATGCTGACGCCCTGGCGCGGGTCGGCTACCTGGTCCTGCACCCCAACTACCGCAACCACGTTGGCTCGGAGAAAGGGCCGAACGTGTTCCGGACGGGCTACGCCATCAAGGAGGTCGAATACTTTAACTATCCGGGCCAGCCGCACAGCTTTGTCGGGCAGGGTTACGAAACGTTCATGCAGCGGGTCATCGCCTTTTTCGACAGGCACCTCAAGGGCAAATAGAGGCGAGGCAGCCGGAACGAGCGTCTCGTCGGAACTCGCGAGGTTCTCTCTGGGTGCCTCACCCCTACTTTACAGCCAGCCCCCTTTGTGGTACGATCCAGCGGGTATATCCCAAAAGTAGCATAGGGCCTTGTGCCCGCCCAACCACGCCCACAAGGGGCTATGCTACAA
>JBBITV010000211.1:0-6892 GCA_037440585.1 Chloroflexota bacterium | reverse complement strand
TGCCCGAGAGCATCGCTAGCCCGACTCCCAGGAGCGAGTTCCGTAGGTTGAACGCGACGTCGCCCATCGAGATCTGCACTTTGTTCAATAGGGTGAATAACGCTGGCAGCAGAGCAATCGAAGGGAGCATCAACACAGTTAGGACGGAAATCATTAAGGCTTGCCGGCCGGTGAACCTGAGCCGCGAGAAGGCATAGGCCGCAAACACCCCGATGATCACCGACGCCAGGGAGGTTGCGCCCGCCAGCCGCAGACTATTGAAGGCTAACTCAGGCCAGCTTACCGGGTTGGGGGTCGGCTGTTTGATGACCTGGGCATAAGCCTCCAGGGAAGCCCCCGGCGGGATGAGGGTGAGTTCGGTCGGCCGGGAGATGCCGCGCGGGTCGAGGGACATGCTCATGATCCATAGAATGGGATAGATGACCGTAAAGGAAATGAAGAGCATGAGTGCCTGCAGCAGCAAATGCTTTCTCAAGCTGAGTCTCCGGCCGTGGGCGGTTCTGGCGGAAACCTTGCGAAGGTTTAAAACCTTCGCAAGGCTTATAGTTCCGGGAATGGCAGTTCGGCTAGACATGGTAGCTCTCCATGGAGTAAGGTGCGACGCACTTCGGAAGTGCGTCGCACCTTACTTTTAGTCAGTCATATTCAGTCATTCAGCGTAACTCTCCGTTGCGCGGGTAATCGCATTGGTCAGGAGAGTGATGAGCAGCAAGATAAAGAAGACATAGACCGCGAAAGCGGCAGCCACGCCGTAGAGTCGCTGCTCGTTGACGAGGCGAAAGGCGACCGTCAACAAAATCTCAGTTTGGCGCAGCGGTCCGCCGCCGGACAAGAAGTAGATAAGGCTAAACAGGTTGAAGGTGACGACAATCCCATAAACGGCCGCCGGTACCATCGCCGGGCGCAGCAGCGGCAATGTGATGTGCCGGAACTGCTGGTAACCGCTGGCGCCGTCAATGTCGGCGGACTCGTAGAGTTCCCGGGGGATGCTCTGGAGGGCGCCTGTCGCGACGACGGTCATGAACGGCCAACCCAGCCAGATATTGGTTATGAGCAGGGCAAAAAATGACAAGGGGAGCGGAACACCCGGTATCGGCGGGTCAACCTGATCAATCCAGCGGATGTGGAAAAGCTCAGGCAACAGGCCAAAGAGCTTGCCGGCGATGGCCAAGCCCTGGTTAATCGCGCCATAGTCAGGGTCATACATGTTCCGCCAAACCTGCGCGATGATGATCTGAGGGATGATGATGGGCAAAATGAATATGGCCCGGTAAATGCGTTTGCCCCACAGCCCCTCGGTGTTCAGGGCTACAGCGATCAGAATACCAAGGGTGACGTGAATAATTACGTTCGAGAATGTCCAGAACAGGTTGAAGAAAAGGGTGCGAAAGAAATCAAAGTTGGAGAGCCCAAGTTCATTATTCAGAATCCTGACATAGTTGTCCAGACCGACCCAATCCGGAGGAGGCGCATCCACTCTCAGGTTCTTCAGCCCGTAATCGGTGAATGACATCCAGAGCTCGAACCCCATGGGATAGAAGGTGATAATGCCCATTACGAGGAAAGCGGGCAGCAGGTACATGTAAGCGGGTAGCACCTTCCGAAAAGTCCTCACGAAAGTACCCGACCGGTAGGCAACTCTTGCGGTGGTTGTGGTCATAACCTCTACTCTCCCTCCGCCTTTAGGGAAACGAAGCAGGGAGCGCCCACCTGAAGGCGCTCCTTGCCTGGTCAAACCAGATATTACTGTATTTTATTGGCCTTGTTCATATCGGCGCAGGCTTTCGTTACGGCCTCTGCGGGCTTAGCCTTGCCTTCCATGACGGCCGTAAACATGTCGCCGAACGGGCCCCAGTAGTTGTCGAACCACGCGTCTTGCGGGCGGGGGAAGCCGGCCGCCGCAATATCCGCGAAGGCCTTGACCAGGGGATCCGTGGTCTGAACGTCGGTCCGCACGGGTGGATCGCCAGCTACATCGGCATAGGCCTTCAACCCCTCGGCACCGAACAGGTAGAGCCCCAGTTTAACCGCCGCTTCCTTGTTCTTGCTGTTGGGGTTGATATGCCAGCCATCCACACCGGACAGGGGCGCGGCTGCACCCTTGGGGCCAGCCGGTATGGGAACCACACCCAGCTTGTCGCCCAGGTCCTTCTTGTAGTCGCCGAGCTGCCACGGACCGTCAACAATCATGTCCACCTGTCCCTGACGGAACAGGGTTGCGCCTTTGGCGTTGTCCGGCTCGAAGCGCGCACCGGCGGCCTTCAGGTCAAGCAGATATTGCAGGGCATCGGCCACACCGGCCTGATCGGCGATGCATTTGCCCTTCTCATCCGCCAGCTTGCCTCCGAAGCCGGCGAACCACCCGAAGTTGAAGTAGGCAGCACCTCCCTGATAGAGGACGAGTTTCTTGCCGTCCTTGACCAGCTTGAGCAACTCGTCGGTGGTCTTGGGCGGGTTGGGCACCGTGGTCTTGTTGTAGTACAGCCCGACGGCCTTGATGATCCCAGGCACGCCCCAGAGCTTGCCTTCGACGGTCATGCCGGCGACACCCGCCTTGGACACTTTGTCGAGTTGGCCCTTTAGCAGGTCATCGAGGGGGGCCAACAACTTGGCGCGGACTTCCTTGCCCAGGTTGTCGTTCGGGACCGTGAACATGTCCGGGCCGCCGCCGGCCGCGACTTCGGTCTCCCACTTGTTGAAAATCTGGTCAAAGGGGACTGCCAGGGCGTTGATGGTGACATCCGGGTTCGCCTTCCTGTAGGCGTCAAGCAGTTGCGTGACCGCCTTTTCTTCCGAGCCGCCCGTGTGATAGGAATGCCACAGGGTCAGCGTGACCTTGGCGGCAGGGGGCTTGGTCGGCTCGGGGGCCTTGGTGGGCTCGGGCGCCTTGGTTGGGGCGGCAGTAGCCGGGGGTTTGGTCGGCTCGGGCGCCTTGGTTGGCGTGGCGGCCGGTCCGCAGCCAGCGCTCACCAGAGCGATAGCCACGACGAAGCATAACAGAACCCATAGACGTTTCATCGCGTTTTCCTCCTTTGCAGGTTGAGGTATAAGTGCATTATAGGAGATTTTGCTTTTTTTGCAAGGGTAAGAGCACAGCTCGACCTTTGTGCCCAGCCTTGCGAAGGTTGGACGGCGATTTTCTCTAACCTTCGCAAGGCAGCATGGTTTGTGCTGTATCAGGGGTAGCCCTCTGGCGTCGGTAATGATGGTAGTGGCGCGGTCTCCGCCGGGCCTGGATAGCCAGGCCCGGGCCCAGTGGGCTCGGGCGGAGCGACGGTTGCCGGTACGCTGGTGGGAGACAACTCAATGGGGGCGGGTGGAATCGTGGCTGGCGCCCACAGGACGGCAGCCGTAGGGCTTTGGGTGGGAGCAGGCAACGGCGTTGGCCTGGGCGCCGGACGTACAGGTAACGAGAAGTCGCCCCAGACATTGTCGGTAAATAGGGCGCGGATCGAGTTACCGCCGCGCCACACCAGGGTTCCCCCCTGGAATTGCTGCCAGGTGGTGCTGACAGCCTGTTCCTCTCCCCGCGCCCAGCCAACCTTTTCCCTGACCTCCATGTTCTGCAACCAGAGTTTGCCAAACCCGCGCACCGGTTGGAACAGCCCCGGTGGTGGATTCAGGACCGATTCGACGAGGGGCTGGCTGGGTTCCCACGTGTCGGGATAGGATTGCCACTTACCCCCGTCGAAGAACACGTAGATCTGGCGCAGGTCTTTGCGCCACAACATGGTACCGTGCTCAAACAGGGCCTGGGTGCCATCAACGACAGCCCCCGGGCCGCTGACCTGGCCAAGTTTGGCCCGCAAGGAAGAATCCTCGACCAGGACCACATCGAAGGGTACTGCGACCTCGATGGTTTTGGTCGCAGGCACCACCGGGGTCGGCGGACGTTGGGTGGCAGTGGCAGCCCCGGCTACCGGGGCCGTGGCGGTCAGCCCAGGCGGGCCTGTTTGAACGCTCGTCACGGTGGGCAGCATCATCGGGGTGGGTGTAGACGGTCCCGGGCTGGGCTGACAGGCGGCAAGCAACAGGCAGCCAACCAGTATGTACAGTAAACGCAAATTCACGCTCATCCTCCCGGTTTTGAGCCATGTGTGTATTCGTGCGTCTGTTCGTGGATGGCCCACATGACTCAGATAGTAAGCTGAATTCTATGCTGAAGTGTAGTCAGGGTCAAGGTTGGATAGCAGCTCTTGTCTGAATTCCTCCGAGCGGCAACATCGCGTTTGACATATAATGGTATATAAGTGTATAATGGAGTTGTCTCTTCGCAATCAGGGTGGGGTCGCCTGTCTCTGGGTCTGATTCTGCTTTGGCAGAAAGGAGACTATCACGATGATCCGGCCAATACCTCTACACTTTAAGATCATAGCAGCCGTCGGCCTGGTGATGGCTCTGCTGCTCATCCTGGCAAATCCCGGTTTTGCCGCACCGTCTGAGTCTCCGTCTTCAGCGAGCGTCATCGTCCACTGGGTTCGCTGGGGGGAGACTCTGAGTGGCATCGGCATGCGTTATGGCGTCAGCGCGTGGACAATCGCGCGATACAATGGGATTCGCAACCCCAATTGCATCTACGCCGGTCAACGCCTGCTGATTCCAGTGCGGTATGTCACGTGTTGTCCTGCGTACAGACCTGTGTACAGGCCCGTGTACAAACCAGCTTGCGGGTACTATCCGGCAAGGTGCAGCGGAGTTCTTTACGGTCGTCCCTACTAACCACATCGCCTGTGACAACGGCCTTCTGAAGCCCAATTGTATGTTCGCTAGTCAGCGTCGTTGGATTCCATAGCTACTCGCCCGGAGGCCCACCTGCGAGAGACAAACAGGGCATCAGTCGCAGATTCGATCTGATGCCCTGTTTTGTTCTTCTTGCGCGCAGCGCCAAAATGATCGTGGTTATTCAGCAAGACATGTTCAGGTGCGGCGCACCTGAACACCTTGATATACCGCCAGCGTCTGCCGTGCGATATTCTCCCAGCCGAATGCTTGCGCCAACCGCGCTGCGCCCACCGCCAGGCGCTGCCGCAGCTCCGGGTTGGCTGCCAGTGCGGCGACGGCTGCAGCCAGGGCCTCCGGATTTGCAGGCGGCACCAGCCGGACGTTTTCTCCATCGACCATCTGTGGCAAGCGCGGTTGCCAGCCTTCAGACCTGGGCAGTGTGGTCACCACAGGCAGTCCATGCGCCAACACTGCCATCAACGTGCCACGGCGATACGATGCACCGTCGCGGTACGGCAGCACGGCCAGGTCGGCGGCCAGGAAATGGGCGGTAATCTCTGGCGCTGGCAAGTAGTCGGTCCAGGTGACCCGGTCAGTTAGCCCAAGCTCAGCAATGAGCGCTTCGACGCGGCGGAGGTAACCCAGATTCGTCGGGTCGCTGGCTCCCACTCGCCCGCCGATCATCAATAGTTGCACCTGCATCCCCTGGCGAACCAGTCGATCCAGTGCGCGGATGAGGTCCTCACCCCCCTTGGTTTCATTCAGGAAGCCGAAGTAGGCCAACGCGGTCTGTTCAGGCGAAATGCCCAGTTGCGCACGCCAGGCAGTGCGGTCGTAGTCCGGCGGCGGCTGCGCAGCGATGTTGCTTCCGATAGGGATTAAGTGGAGTCTGGCAGGATGCACAACACGGGACAGGCGCATCCAATCCTCTTCGTTGGTGACAATGACGGCATCGGCGCTACGGGCGAGGCCCAGGACGGCCCAATCGCGCAGACGACCGGCTTTTGGAAAGAGGTAAGGCACTTTGAGATCATGGAAGGTGACGACGATAGCCACTCTGGGACGACTGACGACTGACCATTGACGAACGACCAAAGACGATCTGAAATGAGTCAGGCGCTGGCGGAGCGGAAGCAGGTTGATGGCGGGATGAAGGCAATAAGCAGCCGCCTGGTACTGGATGTTGATGACATCAGCCGCTGCCTGACGGGCAAGGTTAAGGATGTGAGCCTGACTGCGCCAGCCCCAGTGGTTTATAACCGGGTAGATCGTGGCCTCACACCGTCCGCCCTCACTCCTACCCGCCCACCCTCCTTCCCCTTTAGACGTGATGACGCTCACCTTAGCTCCCAATCCGGCCAGCGCCCGCGCCAGTTCCCGGGTGAAGTCTCCAACCCCGCCTTGCATCGGTGGGTATTCGCCCGTGACGAGACAGACGTTCAACCTCTTAGCCCCCAATGACCAATGACCGATGACCAATGACCAATGACCAAATTGGTCATCGGTCATTGGCTAGCGCCCGGAGTACCTGCCCATAGGCCGCCACGCGCTCCCGGCGCAACGGCCGTTTGTGTCCCACCAGCCACTTGGCCGCCTCTTCGACCAGTTGATAGCTATAGGTGGCCAGAAGAAATGCGCGAAGTGTGGCAGCGGCTGCGCTTCCGTGGTACTTCTGGAAGTAGCGGATCTTGCTACACTGGAAGCGAATGTGACGGGCCGGAATGACCTGCTCGCTGCTCTTGCCCTCGTGGTGAATCACTTTTGCGGTCGGGAGGTAGACCGCCCGCCAGCCCGCCAGCCGCATCCGCCGGCACCAGTCCAGCTCCTCCGAGTACATGAAGAACCCTTCGTCCAGCAGCCCCACTTGCTCGATGACTGCTCGGCGCGCCATCATGGCGGCCCCAACGACCCAGTCGACGGTTTGCACCGCATCATCTGGGCGATCCAGGGCGTAGTAGCGGGTGAGGATGGGATTGCGTGGAAACCATTGCTGGAGCAACGTGCTTTCGAGGAAAGCTGTTGCCAGGGTGGGGAAGCGCCGCCGCGACGATTGCACGGTCCCGTCGGGATTGAGGAGCTGTGGTCCGACCACACCCACTTCGGGGTGATCGTCCAGGTACGCCACCATGGTCTCCAGCGCGTCCCCCACGATTTCCGTGTCCGGATTAAG
>JBBITV010000210.1:0-6921 GCA_037440585.1 Chloroflexota bacterium | reverse complement strand
CCATAGGGTCCCGGCCCCGTCGTCACGGTGGCTACGATCTGGTTGGTCTTGGTGTCAATCTTGACCACTTTGCTATCTCCGCCGACGGTCAGCCAGAAGTACTTGCCGTCCGCCGTGAAGGTACCCCAGTTGGGGTCTTTGATAGGCCAGATTGAAGTGGGAACGGTCCATGTCTTGGGGTCAATGCGGAAGAGGGCAGCTTCGATCTCCCTCTGGCCGGCGGAGGTCACATTGCCCGGGCCGCCGGGCATGGAGGCATACAGAAAACTGCCGTCCGGTGCAGGCACGACGATGTAGGGGCCGCTATGCAGATCGCCGTCATTCATCCCTCCTACCACAGCGTTATCCTGGCTGGGATCGAGGATATAGAAGCCGGCCCCGGTGAAATTCCAGTTGAAATCCTCCACCAGGATCAGATCCCGGCCGTCGGTCGTGCGGAAGTTCTTGACGTGATGGGGTCGCCCAGACGTGGGCTTGATCCCCTGGCCTATGCTTTGGAGCACCTTGGCGATCTTGAGGGTCCGGGCGTCAAGAATCAGCAGGTAATTGTTGGCACCCTTGAGGGAAGGCAGGTAGACCCACTTGCCGTCGGCGGAGACACCCAGGTTGTGGCTGCCGAAACCCAGGGCGTACTTGTCCGGCAGGTCCGAGACGGCCACCGTCTTCTTGGTCTTGGCGTCAACCACCCAGACCGAGTTCTTGGGGTTGGTGGCGCCCCAGGTGGTGCTGGAGTTGGTGAAGAAGTAGACGTCGCCGTCCTTGGGGGTATAGGCCGGCGGGCCCGAGGCGTCCATCTTCTCGATGACTTTGATGCGCATGTGATCTGCCCATTGCTCCGGCGTCCATTCGGCGAAGATGCCGGCCTTGGCGGGCGCGGCCGCCTGGTCAACCGGTTGTACAGCGGATTGGACCGCCGGCTCAGCCAGGGCCAGGGTGGCGGGCTGCCCCTGCAGCTTAACTAGAGCCAGGCCAACAAGGAGCGCCGCCACGATCAGAACGAGCCATGGAATGTTCTGCTTTCTCATAGAGTCTCCTCCTCGTAATGTTCAAGCAAGTCCTTCTCGCCCGAGTCGTCTTTTTCTTCTGCCAATAGCCCCTCCCTTCTGCCCGGTCCTGGCCAGAACGCCTCAGGCCGTTGCGTATGTAACCTGGTGTTCGTTCGTAGTGACGGCTTCAGCCGTCCATTCCCCGCGACTGAAGTCGCTACTACGAACCTGCATGTAATGCTTCGATACCCCGCATGAGTTCTCCTGAGGGAATGTCTTTCGGCATATAGCCGGCCGCCCCGGCTGCATAGGCCGCCTGCCTTTCCCCTTCGTCGGCGAAGGACCCAAGTACCAGAATTCTGGCCGCCGGATGCTTTTCCACGATCTTCCGGCAGATTGCCAGCCCCTGGGACATCTGGCTATCCAGCAAAATCACGTCCGGCTGCAATTCTGCGGTCAGGCGCATGGCCTCCTCGGCCTGGCTGGCCTGCCCCACGACTTGCAGGTTGAGACGCCGGGAGAGCCTGGCGGCCAGCTCCCGGCGGACCTGGTCGTGATCATCGACAATCAGCAAGCGGATGCTTTCTCCCACTACAGCCTCCTCTACACCAGCTCATGACCGAGGCGACACCCACGGTATCCTATCCTAGCATAAAATGCTCCGGTATAGTGAGAGCCATTCATCCCCAATTTGCCTCACCGATGGTTAGTAATTTGGCCATAAGAAACAGGGCCGAATGGACTATAGGCCATTGTTCATTCGGCCCTATCGCGTTCGGCGCCGGAGATAGTGTGATCCATGGAGTGATTGAGGGGTATGCATAGGATAAATATGACTGTGACCCAAACTTGATACCCATCTTTCGACCATTTTCGAAGCGAAGATAGTCGAACCGAGGGTTGATAGACTCTCGGCAGAGATTTGCTTGCCAGTTCAATTGGTTTTGAATATAATGGGATTGCCAGTGAGACACTTCAAGAGCTCTAACCAACTGATGAGTCAGAGTCAGCGACGCATTGTACCTCTCAACAGCATCGATGAAGCACTAGCCCTTTTCAATCAGCTTCTTGTGCCCTTTATCATCGATGTGCGAGGTGAGCAAGTCTACTTTGACATCGGCGACTATGTCCATCTGATGGACGATGAAGAGCGGCTACGCCGGGTGCGGTGGATTCAGGAGACCTTGACCCACCCCGACGAAATTCGCCGCAGCCATCTGAAAAGTAAACCGTTTCGCGAGGTGTATCTGGCTCAGATCTTCGAAAGCGAACATGATCTGGCGGGAGAGCATTTTCTGGTAGGCGTGGACCGACGTTTGGGCCGGCTAGATTTTCGGACGGCCTTTGTACCTAAGCCATCCTACCTGAAGCAAACGAAAGAGGGACGACAGCTATGGCCCAAACGAAGGAAGTAGAAGTACGCTATTCCGAGACCCAAGACGCGTTGTATATCCGAACGCTTCCCAAACGTCCGGCGCGAATGGCAGAGACTGATTATGACTTCTACGTCCGGTATGACTGGGATCATCCCGACGATATCGTCGGGTTCGAATGGTTGGGCTTTTCCAGTTATTGGGGTGCTGTGGATGAACCTGGGGTCATTCCCGAAGTGGGTCTGCTTTTTGACGTGGTAGGGACGGAATTGAAGGAGCTCCCGCTAAAGACTCTGTTACGTTGGGCTTATGAACGCTACGTGTTGAAGCGGGAGGCGGTTCAGGCGGCCGCTGCTGTTCAGCCAGCATCGTAAAACCGTCGATCCCCCTTCTTCTCTTCTCACGGCTCTACGGTGCACCTCAGCCTTCTCTTCGGCTCCCCTTTCTGGCATAGAAGGCGGCCGCTTCCGCCCGCCGGGCCAGATTGAGCTTGCTCAAAATGTTGCTGACGTAATTCTTGACCGTTTTGTCGCTCAGGTAGAGCACCTGGGCGATTTCCTTGTTGGTCTTGCCCTCGGCAATGAGGGATAGCACACGCTGTTCCTGTTCAGATAGCTCGGCCAGCCGGTCGTCTGTTTGCCCGTGTCCCAATTGCCGTACTCGCTCCAGCACTTTCTGAGTCACCACCGGGTCCAGGAGCGATCCACCCCGGCCCACGATCTCGATGGCCTCCACCAGGGCTCGGCTTTGAATCTGCTTGAGCAGATATCCGGACGCCCCAGCCGTGATGGAGGCGAAGACAGCGTCGTCATCGGCGAAGGACGTCAACATGATGACCTTGACCTGCGGGTTGTGGCTGCGGATCTCCCGGCAGGCCTCCACGCCGCTGCCGTCGGGCAGGCGCACGTCCATGATCACCACGTCCGGAGCGCAACGGGCTGCTGCCTGGACCGCTTCAGCCACCGAGCCAGCT
Organism: Chloroflexota bacterium; assembly: GCA_037440585.1. GTDB lineage: Bacteria > Chloroflexota > Anaerolineae > Epilineales > JBBITV01 > JBBITV01. Next base: position 3,589 of record JBBITV010000210.1, on the reverse strand, counting down.
TCTGCCACGACCGTGAAGGCTTCCCGGCGGTTCAAGAGGGACCGCAACCCCAGGCGCACGACTTCGTGGTCATCCACGATCAGAATCCGAAGTGGATGGCTATTCATGTTACGTCTCTCCTTGCCTCTCCAGAGGCACCTCCACCTTGATCTGCGTCCCTTTCCCGCAAGCACTTTCCACCAGTAAGGTGCCGCCCAGGGCGCTGGCTCTCTCCGCCATGTTCCGCAAGCCATACCCTGTCCCGCATTCCGCCTGCGCCAAGTCGAATCCCACCCCGTTGTCGGCGATAGAGAGAACCAACCGGCCATCGCTAGAAGAAAGGCGAGCGGTCACCGTGGTAGCCCGAGCGTGCTTGATCACGTTGGTCAGGGCCTCCTGGGCGATGTGGAAGAGTTGCTGGGCTTGCTCCTGCGAGAGCGTCTGATGCCCTTCTCCGTCTACCGTCAGCGTAGTCTCGACGAGGGCATTGACTTTCACCTCCCGGATGAGCTCGGCCAGGACCTGATCGAAGCTCCGGCCCTCGACCAGACGCGGCTGCAAATCGAAAATATAGCTGCGGATGTCCCTGATGACACCGTTGAGAGTTTCGACGGCCTCCCCGATGCGTTGCCTGACCTCGCCTGGAGCCTCCTGGACCAGCTCGACGCTGTCCTCCAGGTTTAACCCTACGGCATACAGGGACTGAATGACGCCATCATGGAGGTCCATGCCGATGCGCTCACGCTCCTCCATGACCGCCAGGCTCTGCTTTTGCCGCAGGAGCTCCTCGTCCAGCCGCTTCTTGTCGGTCATGTCCGTGGAAATGCCCACAATGCCGACGATGTGGCCGTCAGTGTCCCGGATGGGCGCCCCGGTAACCATCACCGGGATCAGCGTTCCGTCCTTACGCAGCCGCTGAACCTCTACATTGTAGACCGTCTCGCCGGTCTGCACCATCCTGGCCATAGTGCGTGGGGCTTCCGCCCGCTCCCATTCGGGCACCATGGGCAGGACGCTGCCGAGAGCTTCCGCCTTGCTCCACCCGTAAATCGTCTCTGCTCCCCGATTCCAGAGCAGGATCCTGCCCTGGAGGTCAACGGCGATGATCGCCTGGCCCGAGCTCTCGATAATGGTCTGCAGGTAGCTGCTGGTCCGCTGCACCTTGTCGTGGAGCCGGGCGTTTTCTAGGGCGACGCCGATCTGCTGGCCGATGGCGGTGAGCAACTCCACCTCTCCAGGATCGAAATGCCGCTGGCCATGGCTGGCCACGGTCATGACCCCCAACACCCTGTCTTTGGCCTTGAGGGGCACGCTGGCCAGGGAACGCACTCCTGCCTGTTGGGCTAAAACGTGCATGCTGCCGGGGTACTCCGCCACGTCTTCGACCACCAGAGGTTCGCCCGCCTGGGCTACCCGGCCGGTAAAGCCCTCCCCTGGCTTGAGCCGGCTCACCCTGTTCGCAAACTCCGGCGAGACGCCCCGGTGAGTCATCAGGGTCAGCTCGGCGGTCTCTTCGTCCATCAGGTAGATACCCCCAGCCTCCACACCCATGACCTCCAGCACCCTGTCCAGCGCCCGCGCCAACACTTCCTTCAGGTCAAGGGATTCGCTGACCACCTGACCTATGGCGTTGAGGACGGAGAGTTCCCGATTCTGCTTCAGGATCTTCTTCTCCATCGCTTCTATGGTCCTGAAAACAGAGTAGGAGAAGACAAGCACGCCCAGGGCCATCACCCCTACGGTCAACAGATAACCCGGCCAGGAATGCAACAAGGCCGGGTACGCAAAATGCCGGATGTATTCTGTTACGCCCAGAAAAGCCAGGGGAATGAGCACCGTCAGCCAAAACAAGGTGCGGAGGTTCATGGTTTATCGCCTCGTGTAATCGGTCCAGGTCTGTATGGCACGCTCCAGCAGCCCGTGAATACGACCAATTATACGACTTTTTTAAAGGCTGTAAACCCGCCACAGATAACAAATAACCCCTTACTTCCCATAAATCCTCACATCAGGGAAGAAGGCCGCCGTCGCAAACCAGAAGTGGTTGCCATGCACGACCGGCTTGAGCTGCTTGCCCCTCAACGGCCCGGCCGTCGCCTGCCCGGCGATGTTCCACGTGCTCCCCGTCTCCCGATCTTTGAAGGTCTCCCCGTCCTTCACAAACGTCAACCCCCGCCCGTCCACGTTTGGATCGAACGCGACCCCGGCGCCAATGTCCTTCGAAGCGGCGATAACAGATTGATCCAATGCGGACTTCGTCCCCGTCTGCCAGAAGATCACCACGTCCTGGTTACCGACACGGTCGTGGATCACCCCCGCTTTCTGCAATACCGTGAAGGGATAGGCCACGTTCTCACCGCCAGCCGAGAGGGTGACAACGCGCTCCATCGGCGGCAGGCGTTTGTCCTCTTCGCCTGTGAACAGGAAGGGCGATTGGTTGATGCGATCGTAGCCGACGTAGGGATTGGAGCCATAAGGCCGCGCATAGCCGGTCTCTCGAGAGAGGACCTGGCCCTCCGGGTAGGCCACGTTGAATTCTTCCCAGGCGATGATCGACGCGGGGAGCATCTCTAATCGCTTGCCGGTCAGTGTGCCGGCAATCGCCTCGCCCGTGACCTGTTGCCAGAGCGATTCCGTCTGGCGGTCCCACATGACCAGGTCACTGTGGCGCAGCAGGCCCGAAGTCCCGAAATCGTACGTGACGCCGTCCAACTGCCGGTCGAACGCAATCGCCGTGTTGCACAACGGGCAGAACGTGATCGTGACCGGCCGTCCACCGACCAGGTCGTTCACGATTTCGTGCCATATGAGAATCTGCAACGGATAGGCGCGTGCGTCGCCGTTTTCCACGAACAGGATGACCGGCTCCTGGCGTGTCAGCCATCGGTCGGCCTCAGCCACCGTTTCGAAGTTGGGATGGTCAAGGGGCGGGATGCCGTCACGGGGTGGGCCGCCGGAGATAATCTCGCGATAGGGCACGCTATGGCGGCTGAAATCTGTCTTCCAGCCACGAGTACTGAAGCTGGGCCTGTCGCCGGGGTCCAGCGGCGGTGTGACCGCCTGGGTGATGTCCGGCTTTGGGGTGCGGGTTTCAGTAGGAGCAAGCGCCGGGGATGGACTTCTGGAATTCTCTGTACGGGAGACGGACGGCGACGGCTGTTGGGCACAGCCTGCTACGAGTACAGACCATAGTAACAATAATCCCAAACCTGGTTTCATCGCTTTGAGACCTCCCTTCATGGTCATAGTTTACCTCCACGTCGTCTATCCGTCTGTGAGCATGGTTACGCTGCTGCCAAACGCGATAACTTGACACTGCCTTGGGAGGACCTTATAATGTGCCCATGACAGTCCTACCGGGTGGGGGTCCAGGTGGATTATTCACATATCCCAAACCTGATTCCGGGTCGATCCCAAGGTTAAGCGAGGCGCTTCCCCTAAAGCGGAGGTGGCTCGTGGCCAGGGCTAAGCGCCGGGCTGGAAGCCATGCGCTGAAAGAGCAAAGCCCCTGCGGGGCTGCTGGCTAGCCCAACGGGCTTCGCTCTTTTAGCCCACGGCTTCAGCCCTGTGTTTTACCCACATTTCCAAACAGTTTGGGGCGAACTAGACG
>JBBITV010000209.1:297-6934 GCA_037440585.1 Chloroflexota bacterium | reverse complement strand
TGCCAGCTTGAGGTGCAGCGAAGACCCGGCGCTAAACCCGTCTGGCGGCTGATGCGCGTGCCGTTAGACGGCCCAGCGCTACATTGAGGTCATGTCATGCGCAATCAAGTAGAACTCACACAACTGGTAGAAATGCTACATCGGCAACTGCCACTCCTTGGTGAACGATATCGAGTCAGATCGTTAGCGGTGTTCGGCTCGTATACGCGCCACGAACAGCGCCCAGACAGCGATTTAGACCTCTTGGTCACGTTCGATGAACTGCCCAGCTTACTGAAGTTTATCGAGTTAGAAAACTACCTGAGTGACCTGGTCGGAATCAAGGTAGACCTCGTCATGCCAGATACACTCAAACCCAGGATTGGCAAACACATTATGAGCGAGGTTGTGAGGGTATGAGTTTAGAGCGTACGTATGTTGATTTTCTTGAAGATATGAAATCGTCTCCACAAGAAGTGGTCGAATTCGTCAAGCTACTCAACGCAACCCGTATTCTTGAAGCACAACAAATAGCCTTCGAGGTACTGGACAAACATAAAGCTGCACGGCAAAGTCTCACACTAGTCGATTGAGGAGAGCATATGTCAAAGGAGTCTATTGAATACCCCTGGAGGGACTCGAACCCCCAACACCCAGTTCCGAAGACTGGTGCTCTATCCTTTGAGCTACAGGGGCGCGACAAAAGTATACCACACACAATCCAAAATCCAAAATCGCAAATCTAAAATCGGCTACGGCCGCCGTCTCCCCCGGTCCTCGTGCACCGGCCCGCGCCGCCGTGCATCGGAGAGGGGCAGGCCAGTGCCGCCACGCCGGGCCTTGACAATTTCGGCCATGATGGCCACCGCGATTTCAGCCGGCGTCTCGGCACCAATGTCCAGGCCGATGGGCGAGCAGACCCGGTCGAGCTTATCAGCCAGGTCAGGGTGTTCCTTGGACAGTAGCTCGAACACCCCGCGGATGCGCCGCTGGCTGCCCACCATGCCGATGTACTTTGCCGGTGAATCCAGTACCTGCAGCAGGCAGTCTATATCGTACTGGTGGCCACGGGTGACCAAGACAATGTAGGTGGACGGGTCGATAGGGAAAGCGCTGAGACCTGACTCGAAGTAATCGACGATGATCTGGTCGGCGTCGGGGAAGCGGGCGCGGTTGGCGAAGGCTGGCCGGTCGTCCAGGACGGCCACGTAGAAGTCGAGCAGCTTGCCTAGCCTGGCCAGCGGCATAGCGATATGCCCCGCCCCTACAATGAGCAACGTTGGCGGGCGCTCCTGCACGTCGACAAAAACCTGGAACGAACCATCCACGACCGCGTAGCGTAGCAGCCGGCTACGGCCTTCTTCAAGGACCGCCTGCGCATCTGCGACAATGCGCCCATCCAGGCTGGCGACACCCAGCACATCCAGAGGGTCACGGTCGATCCAGACCACGATCTTACGTCCGACCATCCCATCCAACGCCTCCGGTGCCGCGATGACGGTAACCAGCGCTACCGGGGCGCGCTCCTGACGGGCACGCCGCAGCGCGTCAAGAATCTCCTGGTTATTCACGACTGCACCCGGCTACCTCGCCGGAGTCCACGGTTCGACGAACACGTCCATGATGCCACCACAGATGCTTGTGCTCTCCAGGGAAACTTCCTCAGTGAAGTCGACCTGGATCAGACGTGGTCGCCGGTCCTGGATCACCTGGAGACCGGCCTTGATCACGTCGGCCTCGCCGCAGCCGCCGCCGATGGTGCCGATGTGCCAGCCAGCCGGGTGGACGATCATCTTCGTCCCGACCTCGCGCGGCACCGAGCCGCGTACGCGCACAATCGTCGCCAGTGCCACGGTATGACCTTCATCCAAACATTCCGCCAGTTTTTCAAAAAAGTCGCTCATAGCTATCCGATTACTCTCAACCGCCCTGGTAGTACTTCCAGTTCAAGCCGCTGCGTCGCCTCGTAGATGATCTCGCCGTCGGCGTAGACCGGGAGGGGCTCGGCTAACTCGACGAGGACGTGACGCGCGCGGGCCATCGTGACAGGTTCCTTATCAACGTGCGTGCCGCGCATGACGTGGGGGACGAGGGCCAGGATCGCCAGGCGACCGAGGTCACGGGCGATGGCAACATCGAACAGGCCATCGTCACAGATGGCGTCCGGAGTGAGCCAGAAGCCGCCGCCAGCGCAACGGCCGAGGCCGATCGAAGTCAGCGTGATGCGCTGGCGGATCACCTGGCCATCGAGGGTGACGGTGGCCGCGGGGGTGCGATACTTGAGGAGCAGAGTACGTAGCACTGCTACGAGATACCGGGGAAGCCCAGTCAACCGCTTGATTTTGCGGCTTTCCAGGGCGACCATAGCATCAAAGCCGGTTCCGGCACTATTGACAAAGAAAACGTCGTCCAGGCGACCCACATCAACCAGGCGCACTTTGCCATGCAACAGATAGCGGCACGCAGCAACCAGGTTAGTAGGGATGTCAAACACTTTGACGAAGTCATTGCCGGACCCGAGGGGGATAATGCCCAGAGTCCCGGCGACGCTGTCGCCGGCCGCTTGCAGCAAGCCATTAACGATCTCGTGCACCGTGCCATCTCCGCCCACGGCGACGACGGTCTCGTAGCCCTCGACCCTGGCCTGCCGTGCCAGCTCCGTGGCCTCACCCGGCCGCGTTGTCCGCACAAGATCATAGGCCGTGCCTTGCTCTTGTAGAATCTCCTCAATACGAGCCAGGCGTGTGCCTACGCTGCCTCGTCCGGCACATGGGTTGGCGATGACTTTGATGCGGTCCACGATGGCTCCGGCCTATGTCCTATCCTACTGCCGGTTCCTTATCGAAATGGTAGTCTGGGTTAAGCCGGTAGTAGGCGTGACTGCCCCGGGTCGTGCGCAGCAGCATGTGGGTGTTGATGGCATCTTTGATCATGCCCTTGATTTGTTTGTTCGACAGGTCTAGCACTTCCTGATTGCGTAGGCCGCGCAGGGCGTCGTAGATCTGGATAAAGAGCACCGCTTAGTCGAACTGGCTCACCGTTTCCAGGAACGTCCGCCATTCCTTCGGTCCAACGCCGTTCTCACCGCCCTCGTCCTCCTCCTCAGCATCCGGTGTTTCTTGCTCCTCGGCTGTCGGGACTGGGCGCTCCGGGGCGAACTGGCTCAGCTTATAGGGATCTTCGCCGGGCAGGAACACCTCGGTAACCGTGCCGCTGGTGAACACCTGGACGTATCCGCGGCGCTCCGCCTCACGCACGAAGTCCTTGAATTTGGCGAATGGCTTGCCTTTGGTATCCTTGTACTGCGCCTGGTCGAAATCGCCCATGATTTCCATCATGAGGAGCTTCAAGGTGGCCAGGGTGCAGACGTTCCCACGCCTGCGGGCTTGATGGATCGCCTCGACCAGGGCGGCGTACGGGTCCTTCTTCTTCTCCTCTTTGGGCAGCTCACGCTCGTCGAGCAAGGAGCGGTAGAAGATGAATTCGTCCGCGCTTTGCGCCAGGTGCGAAGAGGCAGCCTCGGCAACCCCGATGACGACCGTCCGTTTGCCGTGCTGGCGGATGGTGTTAATCAGCGGGATAAAGTCGCGGTCACCAGTGACAAGAACAAAGGTGCCAATGTTAGGGTGAGCGTACAGGGTCTTCATAGCATCGATGCACAGGTGAATATCGACGCTATTCTTGATAGGCTTGCCGGTACGTCCCTCCTCACGGTCGTAGTAGTAGGTCGGCACGTACATGGGCTCGATGCTGTTGGCGTAGAGGGCGTTGGTAACGCGTGGGTAGCGGTACCAGTCAGCATAGGCGCGGGCAATCGTCACCCGGCCAAATTCCGCACACTTCTCGCGAATCGATTCAAAATTCGGGTTAACATCGTACTTGTTGCGGACCGAGATATAGATATTCTCAAAGTCCACAAATACGGCGACATCATGATTGTTTGACATATGGAAAATCTTTCCTGCGCCTCACGGGAGGTTATGGCGCGGGCAATACAGCCCGGGCGATGTCTCCGCGTGATGCAAATTTGCCACCGCGTGGGCGGTGGCATGTGTTCATTCAGAAATTATACCATTATTGGCGATGGGGGACAAACTCGCGACGCCCAGGACCTCAATGAAGAAAACCCCAGGCTGGAAGCCATGGGCTGAAAGAGCGAAGCCCTACGGGCTAATCTCCAGCCCCGAAGGGGCTTTGCTCTCTCAGCGCATGGCTTCTAGCCTGGCGCCCGGCTCCAGGGGCTAGTTGAACCGTGTTGGAATTAGATCAGCCTCTCCAGGATTTCGGCCGGAACCAGCGGGCGCAGATCTGGATACGCTTCCAGCAACCGGGCAATGTCCGCCAGGTCCTTCTGGCGCTTGCTGGGACGGCGTGCCGGGTCTTGTGCTGCCCAAATCTTGCCCTGCAACACATCTTTGACCGTGGCCACCGGCAGCGCCAGGCCCAGTATCTCCTGCATTGTAGCCTTTTCGACCATGGTAGCGTACCGGGGATCGGTCTGGATCTGCACGCGTAGTGCAGAGCCCGGTGCTGAAACGTTGAGGCTGTGAGAGAAGCGCCGGACATCGAAGGCTGAGCGTAACAGAGCCTCGACTGCCGCGATCTGGTCCACCGCCACGACCAGGTCCAGGTCCAGGCTGACCACAGGTTCCACGTAAGCGTTGACGGCCTGCCCTCCAATCACACAGAAACGGATGCCATGCTCTTGCAAAAGGGCGATCAGCCGCTCCAGGAAATCGCTTTTGTCCATTGTGATGGTTTTCCAGAATGTCAGTGCCTGCATCGCGCATGTCCTCGGGACGTCGTTGACCAAAGTATATCATACGACGTCCTGAGCCGCAAACGGATCATCCACCGTTGCACAGACACCGCACGTATGGTATACTGGTGTCGAGGTCATTTTGTGGGAGGAGCAGCACCGAATCCCAGGGGATTTCTATGTCATGCGCTAACGGCTGAAGGAACGTGAGGGCATCATCGAGCAACTGGTCGGGCCAGCGGGGGGCCTGAGGTGCGAACCAGTGAGGCTCGCCGCGCGCGGCGCAAGCCAGCGCCAGATTGGCGGCCAGTGGTGGACGAGATCGTCGCCCAGACGGAGAAGATGCGCCAGGCCAATACCAAGCTGCAGACCGCCGCCTTCGGCCTGCTGCGTGCCGCCGCGAGCCTGGCCCAGGCCACGCTCCAGCAGCCGGAAGCAGGGGAGGAGCATGTCCGGCGCCTGAAGCAAGTGCGGACGGCGCTGACGCGGCTCGAGAACCAGTTGTACGGGGCGGGAGAGTACGACTGAGCGGGGGCCACAGATGAACACAGATGAACACAGATGGACACAGATGAGGGAAAAGCTGAAGGGAGCACGTCATGAAACTGCCAAAACTCTGGCGCCGCAGCCCAGCCACCAGTCCAGAACCGGCTTCCAGCGATGTCCCTGTGGACATTACTATTCCACGCGAGTGCATCTATCAATCCTTTGAAGGCCACCCCGGCCCCTGCCCCCGCTGCGGGGGTCCCTTGCAACAGAGCCGCCAGACCTACATGGTCGCCACCAAGCGCGGCAGGAAGCTCGCGGAGCAGATCGTCCAGGTTTTCGCGGTAAGGCTCGAGTTGAGTAGACAGATCATCAGGGACAGTGATCGTTACAGTAGGCACAGCGTTCCTTTTCCTCCCATGATCACCCAAGGTTAACGGAAAGTGTACAGTAGAAAGGCTCATCCGTCAAACAGGGCACTGGTTCACAGGCGTCAACCCTTGGATCATCGCCGCGCACCCGCTTTGATTGCGTAGCGCAACTGCTCGTGCTATACTTCGTGATATGGAACTTGAAATCGCCGACCGCGTCGCGGCTATCGCCAACGACCACATCTCCGGCGCCGTCTCGCTGGCCGTCGAAGCCGCGGCCACCCTTGCGGCGCTGGCCGACCTCAGCCAGGCGTCTCGCCCCGACCAGTTCGAGGCCGATTTGCTGGAGGCTGGCGCCTACCTGATCCAGGCCCAGCCGTCCATGGCGCCCATCCTGAACCTGGTCAACATGGCCGTCACCGCTGTCGAGCGGGTGGCAAGCCTGGAAGAGAAGCGCGACGTGCTGCGGAACACGGCAGCTACTTTCCCGAACCAGCTCTCCCTGCGCAATCGCAAGATCGCCTCAGTCGCGCTGGAGGTGATCGGCGAGGAGGCGACGATCGTCACCTTGTCAGCCAGCTCGACGGTGCTTGGGGCACTGGTGGCGGCCCATCTGGCGGGCCGGCGGCTGCACGTCATCTGTGCTGAGTCACGGCCGGTGCGCGAGGGCATCCTGCTGGCCCAGGACCTGGGAAAATCGGGCGTACCGTGCACCTTCATCGTCGATGCCGCCCTGGCCGATGCGCTGGATGAAGCGGATGTGGCGCTGATTGGCGCGGACAGTATAGCGGTGGGTGGGCTGGTTAACAAGATCGGCACGCGGCTGCTGGCCCTGGCGGCGCGGGCGCTCGACGTGCCCTGCTACGCCCTGACCAGCCAGCTCAAATTCTGGCCGAGCCGCCTGCCCGACCCGCCGCCCATTGAGGACCGTGACCAGGCCGAAGTGCTACCCGACCCGCCGGAAAACGTCACCCTCGCCAACCTCCCCTTCGACCGCACACCGCGCGATCTGCTCACGGGTGTAGTTTGCGAAGCGGGTGTG
>JBBITV010000209.1:0-287 GCA_037440585.1 Chloroflexota bacterium | reverse complement strand
TCAGGTTCGGGCGGGTCTGGACAAGGTGCCGTTGAATCCGAAGGTGAGAGCATTATTTGGATGAAGGAACTCAAATGCGACTTACAATACCCCTCGAATTCGACATTCGCAAGCTGAGCCACTGGCTGTCGGTGTTTGCCATGTTGTGCCGGGTTCTGGCGCTGTTCTACGGGCTGGTGCTCATTCGCTTCCACCCGCATCCGATCCTGGCGGTGCGCACCGATCGGCTGATTCAGTTGTGGTGGGTCGCCTTCGCGTACACGATCGTCCTGATCGGAATCGTGGTG